>JBBRJB010000018.1:0-13109 GCA_038220085.1 Burkholderiales bacterium | reverse complement strand
GAGCTTTCCATGCCGGTCGTGGTCAAGAGCGACGGCAGCCGTGTGGACTATGATCGCGCCAAGCTTGAGTTCTCGATGAGTCTTGCCTTGCGCAAGCGGCCGGTGAGCAAGGACGAGTTCGAGGGTGCACTCGACCACGTCGAGGGCCGCATGTTCAAGCTGGGCCTGAAGGAAGTGCCGAGCGCTACCATCGGCGAACTGGTGATGGATGAGTTGCGCAAGCTCGACAAGGTTGCCTATATCCGCTTCGCCTCGGTCTACCGGAAATTCGAGGACATCGATGCATTTGCCGAGGCGATCAATGAAATCCGACCGGAAGCGGGGGCTCCTGGCGTTCGAAATCCTCGCAAGCTGCATGACGCATGAGGCATCGAATCGCCGGGCCGGGCCGCTGCCTTGATGCGAATCGCGAAGCCGGTTTGAGTTCCCATGTATAGCGACTCCGACCGCGGCCACATGAGCCGCGCCCTGGCGCTGGCCAACAAGGGGCTGTACACGACGACACCCAACCCGCGCGTGGGCTGCGTGATCGTCAAAGACGGCCAGGTAGTGGGCGAGGGTTGGCACCGCCGGACAGGCGAGCCGCATGCGGAGATCCTGGCGCTGGCGCAAGCCGGGGGCAAGGCCAGGGGCGCCGTGGTCTACGTCACCTTGGAGCCCTGCAGTCACCAGGGCCGTACGCCGCCCTGCACCGACATCCTCACGGAAGCGAAGGTGGCGCGGGTCATTGCGGCCATGGAGGATCCGAATCCCCTGGTCAACGGGCAGGGGCTGGTGCGACTGCGTGCAGCCGGGATCGACGTGCGCTGCGGCCTGATGGAGCAGGAAGCGGTCGAACTCAACATCGGATTCGTCTCCCGCATGACGCGCGGCACGCCCTGGGCACGGTTGAAGGTTGCCGCTTCGCTCGACGGCATTACCGCACTGCCTGACGGTCGCAGCAAATGGATAACCTCGGCCGAGGCGCGTGCTGACGGGCACCGCTGGCGGGCCCGTGCCTGTGCCATCCTGACCGGAATAGGCACGGTCAAGTCCGACAACCCGCACTTGACGGTACGCGACGAGCCCACCTCGCGCCAGCCTGTCAAGGTCCTGATCGACTCGCGCCTGGAGGTCAATTCCGCGGCGGAAATCTTCCATGATTCTGAGGTGCTCGTGTTCCACGCCCTGCCTGCAGACTCGGTGCAGCATGATCGCCTGGCCCGGCTCCAGGACGCTGGCTGCGAGCTCGTGAGCCTGCCCGACCCGAATGGCAAGGTCAATCTCGCTGCCGCGATGAGCGAACTCGGTCGCCGCGAGTTCAATGAAGTCCATATCGAGGCGGGCCACAAGCTCAATGGATCCCTGATTGCCGCCGGCTGTGTCGATGAGTTGCTTCTCTACCTGGCGCCCTCTCTGCTGGGGCAGGGACAGCAGCTGTTCAACCTGCCTGCCGTTGCCGATCTGGAGAGCAGGGTGAGGCTGAGCTGGCTGGACGTGGAACGCATCGCGGGGGATCTCCGGCTGCGCGCCCGGGTGATGCGGGATGTCCCGCCAACCGACGGAAGCTGACAGGCCGGCATGTTTACTGGGATCGTCGCCGCCGTGGGCGCCATCACGCATCGCCGTTCGCTGGGGGCCGGGGCGGGCTGGCGGGTTCGGGTCCGGGCGCCTGCGCTTGACCTGGGCGATGTCGCGACGGGCGATTCGATCGCGGTGCAGGGGGCCTGCATGACCGTCGTGGCGGTCGATGCGGACGGCTTCGACTTCGACATTTCGCTCGAAAGCCTCTGCCGTACGGTCGGCCTCGATGTGGCAGGCCCGGTAAATCTGGAGAAGGCGATGCGACTGAGCGATCGCATTGGCGGCCACCTGGTGTCCGGCCACGTCGACGGGGTCGGACGGGTGTCGCGGTTCGAGCCGGTCGGCGAGAGCCGGTTGCTGGAGATCGAGGCCCCCGCGGAACTGGCCCGTTACCTGGTATACAAGGGGTCGGTCACGGTCAATGGCGTGAGCCTGACGGTGAACCGGGTCGCGGACGAGGCGCACGCCTGCGTGGTGTCCGTGAATCTCATCCCGCATACCCTGGCGGTCACGACGCTGAAGACACTGGTGCCGGGTGGCGGTGTCAACCTCGAGGTGGACATGATCGCCCGCTACCTGGAACGGATGCGTACGGTCGAAGCCGCGGCTGACCGCTGACCGGCCCTACAATCCCCACCATGGCACTTGCAAGCACCTCGGAAATTCTGGCCGATTTCAAGGCCGGCAAGATGGTGATCCTGATCGACGAGGAGGATCGGGAGAACGAGGGGGACCTGCTGCTGGCAGGGGATTTCGTCACCCCGGAGGCGATCAACTTCATGGCGCGTCACGCACGCGGACTGATCTGCCTGACCCTGACGCAGGAACGCTGCCGGCAACTCAGCCTGCCTCTCATGACGGCGCTCAACGGTACCCGAACCGGTACCAACTTCACCATGTCGATCGAGGCGTCCGATGGGGTCACCACCGGTATCTCGGCTGCCGACCGGGCTCGCACCGTTCAGGCCGCGGTCGCCCGGGATGCCAGGCCGACCGATCTGGTGCAGCCGGGCCACGTCTTCCCGATCATGGCGCGTGACGGGGGCGTCCTGGTGCGGGCAGGGCACACCGAAGCCGGCTGCGACCTCGGCGCGCTTTGCGGGCTTACGCCCGCTGCGGTGATCTGCGAGATCATGAAGGACGACGGGACGATGGCCCGTCTGCCTGACCTGATGACCTTCAGTGAGCAGCACGGTCTGAAGATCGGCACGATCGCGGACCTGATCCATTATCGCAGCGCCAACGAAAGCCTGGTGGAGCGCCTGCAGCAGCGTCGGGTGACGACGCCGAGCGGTGAGTTCGACCTGGTGGTGTATCGTGACAAGCCAACCGGCCAGCCGCACCTGGCGCTGGTGGCGGGGCCGGTCTGCGGGGATCGGGAAGCGCTGGTGCGGGTACACGAGCCCCTGTCGCCGCTGGACCTACTTTTTACCGACAGCGGTACGCACTCCTGGAGTATCCACCGGGCGCTGAAGGAGATCGCGGCGCACGGCGAGGGCGCGCTCATCATGCTGAATTGCGCGCAATCGGCGGACTCGCTGTTCGCCCAGGCGCATTCGTGGTGCGCTCCCCTGATCGACGGCGAACCGGTCCCGCTGCGGCGGCCGCGCGCAGAGGCGATGGACCTGCGCACTTACGGTATCGGAGCGCAGATACTGCGGGATCTCGGCGTTCGCAAGATGCGGCTGCTGGCGCATCCGCGTCGGATGCCGAGCATGGCCGGTTTCGATCTTGAAGTGACCGGATTCGCCGAAGACGGCAATGAAGAGCGCAAGGTAGAACAACAATGACGGTAGACCAGATCACTGGCGAGCATGACGGGGCGGACCTGCGGGTCGGGGTCGTCCAAGCGCGTTTCAATCCGGCCATCTGCGATGGTCTTCGCGAAGCTTGCCTGGCGGAGTTGCTGCGCCTCGGTGTCGCCGAGGCGGACACCCTCCTGTGCAGCGTTCCGGGTGCATTGGAGATACCGACTGCACTGCTGCAGCTTGGCCGGTCGGGCGAGTTCGACGCGCTCATCGCGCTCGGTGCGGTGGTCAAGGGGGAGACCTATCACTTCGAGGTCGTCTGCAATGAAAGCGCTGCCGGCGTGTCGCGGGTGGCGCTTGAATTGGGAATCCCGATCGCGAATGCGATACTTACCGCCTACAACGACGAGCAGGCCCTGAGCCGGGCGACCGAAAAGGGCGCAGAGGCGGCCCGGGTCGCCGTCGAAATGGCCAATCTTGCTGCCGCGATCGACTCGCTAGCGGAAGACCCTCAAAGCTGAACGGAGAGCCCGCGGCGCGCCCGCCATGACCGAAACGACGAACGATACACCTCAATCCCCGGCCGGCAAGCCGGGGGCGCGGCCAGGCGCCAAGCCAGGGGCGCGCAGCGCGCGCCGGCGTTCGCGAGAACTGGCGATGCAGGGGCTGTACCAGTGGCTGCTGTCCGGCGAAAGCAGCGGGGTGATCCAGGCCCACATCGAGACCAGTCCCGGATTCGACCGCGCGGACCGGACCCATTTCGGCACTCTGCTGCACGGCGCGATCCGCGATGCGGCGGAACTCGATCGACTGATCGTCCCCTGCCTGGATCGGGAGGTCGACCATCTGAGTCCGGTGGAGCGGGCCACCCTCATGATCGGTTGCTATGAACTGCTCCGGCACCAGGAAATCCCGTATCGGGTCGTGATCAACGAGGCGGTGGAACTGGCCAAGAGTTTTGGCGGCACCGATGGCTACAAGTACGTCAACGGCGTGCTCGACAAACTGGCCAGCGCCATCCGCCCCGCCGAAGCGGGCGCGGCCCATCGCTAGGCTCCTAGGTCGGCGGCGTCGGCGGCCATTCGCGGGCGGGGCGGCAGGCATGGGCGAGTTCGAACTGATTGAACGCTTCTTTCGTCGCCCCTCGAATCGCGCCCCGGACGCGGTGGTGCTGGGAATCGGGGACGATTGCGCGTTGCTGCGTCCGCCTGACCCCGGCCAGTTGCTGGCGGTCTCGTCGGACATGCTGGTGGAGGGCCGGCACTTCTTCGCCGGCACCGATCCGGCCGCGGTGGGGCACAAGTCGCTCGCCGTCAATCTGTCGGATCTGGCTGCGATGGGTGCCCGTCCCCTGGGCTTCACCCTGGCGGTGGCGCTGCCCGCCATCGACGAGACCTGGCTGGCCGGATTCTGCCGTGGGATGTTCGCGCTGGCGGACCGCTTCGAGTGCCCGCTGGTCGGTGGCGATACCACCCGCGGGCCGCTGACGATTTCAGTCACCGTCTTCGGTCAGGTCCCGACAGGAGAGGTGCTTCGTCGCGATGCCGCAAGCGCCGGCGAGGATCTGTGGGTCTCCGGCCCGCTCGGTGGCGCCGCATTCGCGGTGGCCGCCCGCCGCAACGGCACCGCTGGCATCGATGCCGGCGCGGTTCGCCGACTCGACTGGCCCGAACCCCGGGTCGAGTTGGGCCAGCGCCTGCGCGGCATCGCGAGCGCCGCGATCGATCTCTCCGATGGGCTGGCGGGTGATCTCCGGCATATCCTCGCCGCTTCTGCGGGGAACGGACTGATGGCGGAACTCTTCGCGCAGCAGATTCCACTCGACCCCTGCCTGGCAGGGCTGCGCCGGGAAGAGGCCCTGCCATTTGCGCTCCATGGTGGCGACGACTACGAGCTGCTCTTCAGCGCTCCCGCCGGCGAGCATGATCGAATCCGGGCGCTGTCGCCCGCGGCAGGGGTGATCGGCCGGCTGCGATCCGGAAGCGGTATCCTGTTGACCGGCCCGGACGGTCACTCCCTGCCAGTTGATCGCTCGGGTTTCGATCACTTCGCCCAATGAACAGCAAAGTAGAAGACGTCACCGATCTGGTCCGCGCCGATGGCAGCGTCAAGCCGCTCAGGCCCTCCTTCGAATTCATGAGGCCCCGGCTGTCGCGCTGGATTGCGCTCGGGTTGGGCAGCGGACTCTCGAGAACGGCGCCCGGCACCGTCGGAACCTTGTTCGCCTGGGCGAGCTACGCGTTGCTGCATCGCCTGATCGGCGATGCCGGACTGCTGCTTCTCTGCGCCGCCGGGCTGGTGGTGGGCGTCTGGGCAGTAGGCCGGGCGGGTCGTGACCTCGGGGTTCCGGATCACAGCGCGATCGTGTGGGATGAAATCGTCGCATTCTGGCTGGTGCTGCTGCTGGTTCCGGCCTCGTTCATTTCCCAGTTGGGTGCATTCCTGCTCTTTCGTGCCTTCGACATCCTCAAGCCGCCGCCGATCCGGCAGGTGGACCGTCTCTGGAAGACGCCGGCAGGCGTCATGGCCGACGATCTCCTTGCGGGTGCCTACACGGTGCTGGTGATCGCCTTCTGGCAGCGCCTGGCATGACCGCCGGAGCGGGGGAGACCAGGGAAGTCGGGGGCGTCCGCGAGGTCCGCGAGGTCGGCGATATCGGCGATATCGGCGATATCGGCGATGAGGCACTGGTCCGGTTGGCCACCGAACTCGGTCGGGAGGCCAGCCGTGCGGGCGTTCTGATCGTGACGGCCGAGTCGTGCACCGGCGGTCTGCTGGCGCGAGTGCTCACCGAGACCGCCGGTTCCAGTGACTGGTTCGAGCGCGGCTTCGTGACCTACTCGAACGCATCGAAGAGCGACCTGCTCGGCGTGCGCCCAGCCACGCTTCAGGGGCATGGTGCGGTCAGCGAGGCGGTGGCGAGGGAGATGGCCGAAGGCGCGCTGCGCCACTCGCTCGCAGCGCTGGCCCTTTCGGTCACCGGGGTCGCCGGCCCCGGCGGGGCTGTGGCCGGCAAGCCGGTGGGTACCGTTTGTTTCGGCTGGGGGCTGTCGCTTCCCGCCGGCAGCCCGACGCTGCTGGTCAGCGGCCAGCAGCATTTCGCAGGTGACCGCGGCGCTGTGCGCCGCCTGTCCGCCGCGCATGCCTTGGTCCAGGCAACGCGGATGCTGCGTAAGCGGTTACTGGACCAGCCGCCGGCGGCATGACGCCTGGCTGCGTCGGCCACAGGTTCTAAGTCGAAAGACTGTTTGTTCATACAGTAGTTCCGTGGGATAATTCTTCCACGTCGATCAGTCAACAGAACAGCAAGGGAATACAACATGGATGACAGCAAAGCACGCGGCGAGAAGGCAAAGGCGCTCGCCGCCGTCCTGGCCCAGATCGAAAAGCAGTTCGGCAAGGGGTCGGTCATGCGAATGGCAGACGGGGAGGTCGCCAAGGACATCGAGGTCGTTTCCACCGGCTCCCTCGGTCTGGATATCGCGCTGGGGGTCGGTGGCTTGCCGCGCGGCCGGGTGGTGGAGATCTACGGACCCGAGTCGTCGGGTAAGACCACCCTGACCTTGCAGGTCATTGCAGAAATGCAGAAGCTGGCGGGCACCTGCGCATTCATCGATGCCGAGCACGCCCTGGACGTCCAGTACGCAGCCAAGCTCGGCGTCAACCTGCAGGATCTGCTGATTTCCCAGCCGGACACCGGAGAGCAGGCGTTGGAGATCTGTGACGCCCTGGTGCGGTCCGGCTCCGTGGACCTGATCGTCATCGATTCCGTGGCCGCACTCACGCCGCGCGCCGAGATCGAAGGCGAGATGGGCGACTCCCTTCCGGGCCTGCAGGCGCGCCTCATGAGCCAGGCCTTGCGCAAGCTGACCGGCTCGATTCAGCGCACCAATACCCTGGTCATCTTCATCAACCAGATCCGGATGAAGATCGGCGTCATGTTCGGCAATCCCGAAACCACCACCGGTGGCAATGCCTTGAAGTTCTATGCATCGGTGCGCCTGGATATTCGCCGGACCGGATCGATCAAGAAGGGGGACGAGGTCATTGGCAACGAAACCCGGGTGAAGGTCGTCAAGAACAAGGTCGCTCCGCCGTTCAAGAACGCGGAATTCGACATCCTGTATGGCGAAGGCACTTCCCGGCTGGGCGAGGTGCTCGATCTGGGTGCTGCCGCGGGCATCGTCGAGAAAAGCGGCGCCTGGTACAGCTATGGCGGAGAACGGATCGGCCAAGGCAAGGACAACGCCCGCGAATACCTGCGCGAGAAGCCGGAAATGGCGCTGGAGATCGAAAACAAAGTTCGCGAGTCATTCGGCGTCGCCCGTCGCGGGCTGCAGGTCATAGAAGGTGGCAAGAACGACAAGAGCGACAAGAAAGAAGCGGCTTGACTGGCCGGCCCGAGGCCGCTGCAGGCTCAGGGCAGTCAAGCCTGATGACGCGTTATCCGGGGCGCCTGTGCAGCGGCTGATGGGCCCGGTCGGCGCATGCCATCCATGAAGTCCGGGCTGCAGGAACTGGCAGAGTCCTCCAAAGCGCCGCTGTCGGGCCCTCAGTTGCGCGCCCGGGCGTTACGCCTGCTGGCCCGGCGCGAACACAGCCGGGCTGAGCTTCAGCGCAAGCTGCTCAGCGGCGAAGTCGATCAGGCTGCACTGGACGCGGTCCTCGGCGACCTGGAGTCCCGCGGCCTGCTGTCGGATCGCCGATACGCGGAGGTGACGGTCCACAGCAAGCGTGCGCGATACGGTCTTGCCCGCATCGTCCAGACCCTCTCTCGCCAAGGAGTGGACGCCGGATTGGCCGCGCAAGTGATCCAGCCTCTCAAGTCCAGCGAACGGGAGCGGGCTCTCGCGCTCTGGCAAAAACGCTTTGGCGAACCGGCGGCTGATCTGAAGGGGCGGGCCCGGCAGCACCGCTTTCTCCTGGGGCGGGGATTCGATCCCGCCACCGTGGCGTGGGTGCTCAAGCAGGCTCGCAATTCTCGGCCTGAAACCTGAAAAACCCCCCTTGCGCGCCGCAGCATCGGCGCGTCTGCCTGTGCTAATCTACTGGGCCCGTGCCAGCCGCCGCTCCGCGTCGAGGGGCTGTGCTGGAGCCCGTGCTCATCGGGCCGCCGCACCTGCCCGGACATCGAGATACCCATGAAAATCCACGAGTACCAAGGAAAAGAGATCCTGAAGCGTTACGGCGTGCCCGTACCTCGGGGGATCCCGTGTTTCAGCGTCGATGAGGCGGTCAAGGCCGCCGAACAGTTGGGCGGACCCGTCTGGGTGGTGAAGGCCCAGATTCACGCCGGGGGAAGAGGCAAGGGGGGCGGCGTCAAACTTGCGCGCTCGATAGACGAGGTGCGCCAACACGCCTCCGAGATCCTTGGCATGCAACTCGTCACACATCAGACCGGACCCCAAGGTCAGCTGGTGCGGCGGCTGTTTGTCGAGGAGGGCGCGGACATCAGCAAGGAGCTCTATGTGGGCATCGTGCTGGACAGGCAATCCCAGAAGATCTGCGTGATGGCCTCCAGCGAAGGTGGCATGGACATCGAAGAGGTCGCTGCGCATACACCGGAGAAGCTGCACAAGGTTTTCTGCGACGTCGAGGCCGGCCTGACGGCATCGGAGGCCGACGATCTGGCGCGCAGGATCGGCATTCCGGCGGCGAGCCTGCCGCAGTCCCGTGCCGTGCTCCAGGGGCTGTACAAGGCCTTCTTCGAAACCGATGCATCGCTGTCGGAAATCAATCCGCTGATCCTGACCAAGTCCGGCAAGGTGCTTGCGCTGGACGCGAAGATGAACTTCGACACGAATGCGCTTTACCGCCATCCGGACATCGTCGAGATGCGCGATCTGGACGAGGAGGATCCTGCGGAAATCGAGGCCTCGAAATTCGACCTCGCCTATATCCAGTTGGATGGCAACATCGGCTGCCTGGTGAACGGCGCGGGCCTCGCCATGGCCACCATGGACACGATCAAGCTGTTCGGGGGCGAGCCGGCAAACTTCCTGGACGTGGGTGGCGGCGCCACGGCGCAGAAGGTGACCGAGGCCTTCAAGCTGATGCTGCGCAATCCCGGGCTCAAGGCGATCCTGGTCAACATTTTCGGCGGCATCATGCGGTGCGACACGATTGCCGAGGGCGTGATTTCGGCCAGCAAGGCGGTCGGCCTGAAGGTTCCCCTGGTAGTGCGGATGAAGGGCACCAACGAAGACCTCGGCAAGAAGATGCTGGCGGAGTCGGGACTGCCGATCATCGCTGCCGACTCCATGGGCGAAGCGGCCAGGAAGGTCGTGGCTGCGGCCGACGGCAAACGTGCCTGACGCGAATTGACCTGACGGACTCTCAAGGACAAGCGAATGTCGATCCTGATCAACAAGGACACCAAGGTCATCACCCAGGGCATCACCGGCAAGACCGGACAGTTCCACACACGCATGTGCCGGGACTATGCCAATGGCAAGGACTGTTTCGTGGCTGGCGTCAATCCCAGGCGGGCGGGCGAGGATTTCGAGGGCATCCCGATCCATGGCACCGTCAAGGAAGCCAAGGAAGCGACCGGTGCGACCGTGTCGGTGATCTATGTGCCTCCGGCCGGCGCCGCGGACGCGATCTGGGAGGCGGTGGAAGCTGACCTCGATCTCGTCATCTGCATCACCGAGGGCATCCCGGTGCGCGACATGATGGTAGTGCGCGACCGCATGCGCAAGAGCGGGCGCAAGACCTTGCTGCTCGGTCCGAACTGTCCCGGACTGACCACGCCGGACGAAATCAAGATCGGTATCATGCCGGGCCATATTCATCGGCCGGGCCGCATCGGCGTCGTATCGCGTTCCGGCACGCTCACTTACGAGGCAGTGGCGCAGGTGACGGAGCTGGGGCTGGGTCAGTCGACTGCGGTCGGTATCGGTGGCGACCCGATCAACGGCTTGAAGCACATCGACATCATGAAGCTCTTCAACGACGATCCGGGCACTGACGCTGTGATCATGATCGGAGAAATCGGTGGGCCGGATGAAGTGAACGCGGCGCACTGGATCAAGGACAACATGAAGAAGCCGGTGGTCGGGTTCATCGCCGGGGTCACGGCCCCTGCCGGCAAGCGCATGGGGCACGCCGGAGCGCTGATCTCGGGCGGTGCCGACACGGCCCAGGCGAAGCTGGAGGTCATGGAAGCCTGCGGCATCCGGACCACCAAGGATCCGTCGGAGATGGGTCGGCTGGTCAAGTCGGTCCTCTAAGCCTCCTGACGCAGCAGGTTCAGAGGCCACGCACGGGGGCGGGTGCGCCACGCCGGCCCGCCGCCCGTCACGGCTTGTTTTCGCGCCGCCTGACCGAGCCCGCAGGCCGTTCATGAACTAGTTCCTCCCCCGCTTGCCGGCCGAACGTTAGATTCGGTGCCATGGCATCAATCCGATCGCACGTCCGCCCCATGGGGCCGGCGGCACCGAGCTTCGATCCTCTTCCGGCAGACCGCCAAGGCGCAAGCATGCCCGGTCGAGACATGCGCCTTCGCTATTCGGCGCTGTCCGACACCGGGCTCGTGCGTCCGCATAACGAGGACCGATGGGGGGCAGTCGACGACGACGGGCTTTTCGTCGTCGCCGATGGCATGGGCGGTTACAACGCGGGCGAGATTGCGGCCGAACTTGCCGTGCGCACTGCCTGCGCACAGATCCGGCAGACGAACGGCGGCGCAGCAGTGCTCAATGCCGCGATGCAATCGGCGTTGGAGCGCTGCAATCGCGAGATCCGCGTGTACGCAGCCGCTCATCCGGACTGTCTGGGAATGGGCACGACGATCATCGTCTGCGTGATCCGAGGCGACCGGCTGCACGTGGCACACATCGGCGACTCCCGGGCCTACCTGCTGCGCGACGGGCTGCTGCGACGGATTACGCGCGACCACTCCATCGGCCAGCAGATCACGGATTCAGGCGCGCTGACCGAGGCCCAGGTCCGCCATCTGCCGGGGCGCGGCATCCTGACGCGCGCACTGGGCGTCGAGGAGTCGGTCGCGAGCGAGATCAACGTTTTCGATTGGCAGCCGCGGGACACGCTGCTGTTGTGTTCGGACGGCCTGACGGACGTGGTTCCGGATCAACAGATCGAACAGCTGCTGATCGCAAGCGCGGTCGGCGGACCGGACGGGCAGGCCAGGGTGCTCGTGGAGGCGGCCTTGAAGGCGGGGGGCAGCGACAACGTCACCGCCCTGGTTGCAGAAGAGGTGTCGCAGGCGCAGCAGAAAGACCGGGCAGCCGGCGCACAGGAACCGATGCATTGACGGTATGCATTGGGCAATCAGGGAACGAATCGATGCAGCAGGATAAGCAGGCAACAGTTGGAAAGCTGGTGCTGTCGGCAGGCAATCGCGTACTGCGCGAAGTCCTGATCGACCGCAAGCGGCTGACCATCGGCCGCAGACCGTACAACGACCTCTTGCTGGACGATCTCACGGTATCGGGAGAGCACGCAATCGTGCACACCGCGCAGGGTGAATCCGTGATCCACGACCTCAAGAGCCGCAACGGCACGCTGATCAACGGCGCAACGGTCATGCAGCAGCAACTCGCCGACGGCGACTGTGTCGATATCGGCATCTACCGCCTGGTCTACAAGGTCGAACGTGTCGAGGCCAGCCGTTCGAGCGGTTTTCGGCCTGCACTCATGCCACCGGCGCAGTCGCCCTTGCCGACTAACCTTGCGGGGGCGCGGACCAGCGCCTGGATACCGTCGGGAGCGGGGCCGGCGAGGGTACCGAATATCGTCAACCCATCGTCCGCGCCGGCGGAGGATGTGCGCCCGGCTACCCTGCGTTTTCTGGGAGGACACGATGCCGGACGTCAGATGGTGCTCGAGAGGCCCATCGTGAGCATCCGCAACGGCAGCGGGCAGGTTGCCGTGGTCGCCAAGCGCCATAGCGGCTATTTCCTGACCCATGTCGAAGGATTGGCCTACCCCCTTGTCAACGGCGATTCGATCGGCCTGGGCGCGCATGTGCTGCGGGACAACGACCTGATCGAACTTGCCGGGACGATCATCCAGTTCAGCCTGGACCGCTGACGCGGCTCGGGATGAAGCACTTCGAACCGATCAAGCGCTCGCTGCGGTCGTACCGGCTATGGTCCATCATGGCAGGATGCGTGCTGACCTGGCTGGCTTGCCTGCACCTGTTGGGCTACATGCAATGGGGCGCGGTCGAGGCGATGGACAGCCTGATGCACGACACCCGTGCGCGCTGGCGGCTGCCGGTGGCGGAAGAGCGCGTCGTCATCGTCGACATCGATGAGAAGAGCCTGGCCGAGCAGGGTCGCTGGACCTGGCCGCGTACCACCCTCGCGCAACTCGCTCGGCGCATTGTCGATCAAGGCGAAGCCCGGGTACTTGCCTTCGATGTGGTGTTCGCGGAGCCGCTGCCGGCGGAGGACGAGATCTTCGCGGCTGCCATCCGCGGTCGCCCGGTCGTGCTGGGCTATTACTTCTCCAGCGACGAAGGTGGTCGTTCCATCGGCAAGCTGCCGGCGCCGGTGTTTGCGGTCAGCGAATTGGCTGCCCAGCAGCAGCGCGCGCTGACCTGGGACGGCTACGGTGCGAACCTCGCGACGCTGACCGACGCGGCGATGGCCAGCGGCTTCTACAACGCCCGCGTCGATGCCGATGGCGTCGTCCGGTCCCTGCCGCTTCTCTCGGCGTACGGCGGAAATCTCTACGAATCGCTGTCGGTGGCGGTGCTCAGGATCTATCACGGCGGTCAGTCCGTAGGCCTGCGCTCGCAGCAGCTTGCACTGGGCCGGCCATCCGCAGACG
>JBBRJB010000017.1:0-13264 GCA_038220085.1 Burkholderiales bacterium | reverse complement strand
ACACGCCGCCCAGCACCAGTGGCATGTCGACCGGGTCGGTGCCGAAACGCTTGACGACCTCGTCGACGTCGATCTTCATGCGCCCACCCGGTCGACGAAGATCGGGCTCGTCCAGGCGTATGCACCGTCGATCTGGCGGATCCGGGCCCAGTAGGCGTGCGGTCCGGGCAACGGCGAGGAGTCCCGAAACTCGAAACGGGCCTGCGACGGCGGATCATCCGCGGGCAGGCGGCGGATCTCCACCATGCGCGAGGGTGACTGCAGTTCCTGCAGCCAGCCCGCCGGTGCGAGGTCTCCGAGCCGGCATTGCACGCTCAGCGGCGCCGTGGCAAAAGTCAGCAGGGCCTGTTGCGGCCGGTCGAGCGTCAGGACCACTCCGTCCCAGTCACCTGCGGTGACGGATCGCCAGGTGACATGGCCGGCGCCGACCTCGGTCAGGCCTTCATCGGGCGTGTCGAAGGCCCAGGGGGCTGCCGTCAGGATCCGCGCGCCGCTCACCTGCAGCCCGCCGTCCCACTGCATCCGCGCGCGCTGCCAGTTGCCGGGTGCGGAGGCACCGCGCCAGGCGACGCGAAAGCGATCGGACCAGACCGACGCTGCGCCCAGCAGGTCATGGTGGCGCAGCAACTGGTCGTCACGGAAGAAATCGACCGTCTCGATCGGTGCGGTTCCCGCCACCGTCAACTCGAACGGCGGCAACCCCGGATCCGGGCCGCCTGGAACCGATACCTCGTCTCCCATTCGCCATTGGCCGGCGCTGAAGGACACGAGGATCCGCTCGCCGGTCGTGGCGTAGCACCTGCGCTCCCTGAGCGCGCGCCACAAGGCCGGGCGGGTCAGTTCCGGGACTTCGACCGCGGTCAGTCCGCCTCGCAGGTTGCGCACGGCCATCCGTCCGGGATGGCTGGCCCCAGGCCTGCCGTCGACGCTGTCGCTGCCGGCGATCACGCCCATCCGGTAGCCGCGCCGAAGGGACTCCATCAGGAACCACTCCGAGGTCGCGTGCGTCGAGTGCACTTCCAGCAGCCGATCGAGGCCCGGCTCGTGAAACTGCAGATCCGCCGTTCGCCCGCCGACATGGACGGCAACGATCGTGTCGCTGTCGCGATAGTGCCGGTACAGGTCCTGCACATGAGGCAGGTCGCTGTCGGCATCGCTCTTGTCGGCGACGAACTCGTGACTGCAACGACGCAACGAGGCCGTGTCGCCGGGAAAGTAGAGGTTGTGGTCGCCGCCAAGGCGGCTTGCCGCGGACCATTCCACACCCAGCAGGGTCACGAAGCGCCCTTCGTCTTGCATCTGCCGCGTGCTGCGCTGCGTTTCGCGCCATTCGTCGTTGGACACCAGAAAACAGTTGGCCTGGTGGCTGCCGAAATCCGTTGCCGCGAAGTCCCGCGCATGGCGGTAGTAGTCGTCGATCGAGCGCGCGCCACAGCCGATCACCGACTGCGCGTGCAGGTCGCCCCATGCGAGCAGCGCCGCCGGCTTGGCGATGCTGACCTCGACCGGGTTGCTTACCGCGGCGAGGTCCGGTCGGCCGTCGACAAGGGCCGTCATACGCTGAATGCCGGCAGCCGACGCTGCAGCCGAAACCCGGCACCAGCCCGCCGGCGGCAGCAGGATCTCCTGCGACCGGGCATCCGACGCCGGCGCACCCGCGGCACCGTCCGCGGGGAACGGGCCGTCCAGACGGATCGGCGCATCCAGGGACGCAGGATTGCCCCAGGCGTCCTCGGCACGCACCTGGACGGTGAACGCCTGCTGCACTGGCACCCGGCCGGGAATCGTGAGCACCAGGCGCTGCGCCCGGGCGCCGACGATCTGCACCACCGGCCGCGCCAGCTCGATCCATTGCGCGCCGTCGGCGGCGAGCAGGCGCACCGACAGCGGCGACGCCTCTTCGATGAAAGTCTGCACCGAAAATCCTGGCGAGCCGCCTTCCGCGTCGCCGAAACGAACGCGCAGCGACCCGCCGGCGGCCAGCGGCTCCAGGAGTTCCACCATCAGCACATGATCAAACGGATGCCACAAGTGGAGCCGGGCATTCCACCAGCGCAGCCGGGTCGCGCCGACCGCGTCGAGGCGGACGAAATCGTTTGCTTCCGGTCGCTGCCACTGGGGCGTGCCCCAGTCACTCGGCCATCGACGCGCGAGCGCAAGACAGGCCGCGGCCGGCAATCCGGACGGGGCCTGAACTGTCACGTCGAATCGCGTCAGGCTGCCCGCAGTCAGCACGCCATCACCACGGTAATGCGCGCTGACGCGACCAGCCGCCGTCGCGCACTCGAGCAGCGCATTGCCGTCATCCACCCGGACGAGGCGTTCCGGCCCGCTCATCGCAACTCGATCCGATAACGGTAGACATCGCCACGCAATACCGCATGACGGTACTCGGCGACGTCGCCGGTCACCGTGTAGGTGGTGCGCTCGATCTTGAAGAGCGGCGACTTGACGCGAATACCCAGATGCTTCGCGGCAAAGCCGTCGGCGACGGTCGGCTCGAGGTACTCCACCGCACTGCCCAGATGGATGCCGTAGACCTCGCGCATCAGGTCGACGAGATGCCGTGAGCCCAGTTCCTGGCGGGACAGGCCGGGGCACGACGAGACCGGCAGAAAACTGGTCTGGATGCTGACCGGTTGCCCCTGGGTGAAGCGAACCCGCTCGAGGTGCCAGACCAGGTGGCCGGCCGCGATCCGCATGACGGCGGCGACCTGCTTGTGGGCCTTGACCCGACGGCAGAACAGCACCAATCCGCCCGCGTCCAGCATCGGTCCGACTACGCTGAAACGATTGTAGGCGCTGGTGACGCCGCTCTCGAGTTTCGGCCGGCTGACAAACGTGCCGCGGCCGCGGTGGCGCTCAACGTAGCCTTCCGAGACAAGATCCGACACCGCGCGGCGCAGCGTGCCGCGACTGACCCGATAGTGTTCGCACAGCGCCTGCTCGGACGGCAACTCCGAGCCCGGCGGCCAGTCACCGGAGCGAAGCTTCAGGAACAGATCTTCCTTGATCTGGTGGTGCAGTGCAATCGCCGGACGATGCCTGAACGGCTCGAGCGGCATCTGCCGCTTCGCGCTGCTGCCGCGCGTGCGGGACAGGTTGACGGCGTCGGCCGCCGGCCGGACGGAGGGTTCGATCAGCATCGAAAAAGTGTGTAGACGTTTAGACAACCAGTCAAGTACATTCGCATTCGCAGGTCGGCCGCAAGGCAGCCGGCACGGTGATCGAACGGCTTCAACCGGCGTCGAGTCCAGAGGAGACTTCCATGAACGGGTTTTCGGATCGTCCCGCATGTTGTCCTGCATGCCGTCCCGCAACTTCTTCCGCACATCGCCTCGACGCATGTCATTCGCAGGCGACCGCTGGCGCGGCTGCCTGGCGCGCCAGCACCGCGGGAAGTGCCGCCTTGGCGGCCGCGCTGGCCAGTTTCGCACTCTTCATTGCCGCGCCGGGTACGGCAACGGCACAGGTTGCGCCGCTTTCACCGATCACGATCGTCATCAACCAGTCGCCCTGGTTCGGCGGCTTCAGCAAGGTGGTCGAAGCCTACGAGAAGAAGACCGGCAACAAGATCAATCTGGACGTCAATCCCTTTGCCGCCAGCGGTGAGAAGCAACGTCATTCGGTCCGGGCGAGCCAGGGACAGTTCGACATTCTGGTGATGAACTCGACCTGGCTGGCGGAGTTCTACCACGGCGGCTTCCTGACGCCGCTCACGGAGATCGATCCCATGTTCAGGGTCGACGACCAGACCTTTCGATACGATGACACGGGCTTCTGGAATCCGCAGACCAGGCGCAACGACGCGGCTTCCGGATCGGCCTATGGGGTGCCGATCAACGGCAACATCCAGGTCCTCTACTACCGCGCCGACCTGTACCGGGAAGCCGGTCTGAAGGTGCCCGAAACCTGGGACGAACTGCGCGCCAATGCGGCCCGACTGCACAAGCCGCCGGGCATCTACGGCATGGTGCCGCGCGGCGGGCGCAGTGCCTCCGACATCTCCTACGACTGGATGCCCTACCTGCACGGCCATGGTGGCGGCATCTTCAAGGACGAGAAGGGAGGCGATTTCCTCGTCACCTTGAACAGCGAAGCGGGCCGCAGCGCGCTCGAGGTCTATGTCGAACTCGCCACGAAATCGGGCCCCCCCAATCCGGGTTCCTTCGGCCAGGGCCAGGTCATCCAGGCGCTGCTCCTCGGCAAGGCAGCGCATGCCACCCCCGTGATAGCCGCCTGGCCCCAGATGGACGATCCCAACAAGTCGGCTGTCGTCGGCAAGATCGGCGTCGCAGCGCTGCCGCACGCGCCCGGCGTCAAGTCCACACCGACGCTCGGGCACTTTATCGGCGCCATCCCGAAGAACGTGCCCCGGGATCGCCAGCGGGCGGCGCTGGCGTTTCTCGACTGGTTCCAGTCCGCCGAGGCGCAGGACATCTACGCCAGAGCCGGGCAGCCACCAATCCGCAAGGACACCTACGATGCCGCTTTCATGAAGGGCGACGCCTACCGGTGGACCAAGGCGGTCCAGGACAGTGCCCCCAATGCGCGGATGATGTACACGATACCGGAAGGCCCCCAGATCGTCTCGATCCTGGAGTTGCGCCTGAACCAGGCGGTGATCGGCGAGAAGACCGCCACCGAAGCGCTCAACCTCGCCGCCCAGGAAATCCACGACGTCGTCCAGAAAGCCGGCTACAAGACCGGTCGACTGCCCGACCTGAAGTAGCACCGGCCGGCCGAGGATTCCTGCCGGTGCCCGCGTCGGCGTCGCTGCAGTGCAAGCGCCGGCGCATGGACCGGTGGTCCGCCGCCACCCTGGCACCGGCCATGCTCGTGTACGCGGTGATGGCGGTCCTGCCACTGTTCAATCTCGCGACGATGTCGGTTCACGACGTCCGCTGGGAACAGGGACAGGCGCAGTGGCATGCGGTGGGCGGCGAGCATTACCGGGCGCTTGCCGGGGACCTGCTGGTCAGGGTCGGCATCTGGAACACCACCGTATTCGCGTTCCTCGCCGTCGGGGCAGAGATGGCGTTGGGATTCATGCTGGCGCTGCTGATCAGTCGCATCGCCAGGGGACGGGTGTTCTACCAGACCGTCCTGATGCTGCCGATACTCCTGCCGGGGATCGTGATCGGCGCCATCTGGAAGCTGATGTACAACCCTGACTTCGGCGTGATCAACCAGTTGCTTGTCGGGATCGGCCTGGCCGGCAGGGATTGGCTCGGGGACCCGGCACTGGCCTTCGCCTCGGTCGTCGTGGTCGACATCTGGCACTGGACACCGTTCGTTTTCCTGCTGCTCCTGGCCTCGCTGGAATCGCTGCCCACCGATCTCTTCGAAGCAGCCAGGGTCGACGGCGCGAACGGTTGGCAGGAGTTGCGCTACGTCATCCTGCCCCTGATGACTCCCGCCCTGGTCGTCACCCTCGTCTTCCGGCTGATCGTCTCCTTCAAGGTTTTCGACGAGGTCTACCTGCTGACCGGCGGCGGGCCGGGGACGACGACCGAGGTACTCAGCTTCACCATCTACCGGCGCTTCTTCACGGAGGACCGCGTCGGCTATGGCTCGGCCATTTCGATCTTCGCACTGTTTCTCGTCACGTTGATGGTGCTCGCCGCGCTCGCCGCGAGCCGCCGGGCGCAGGCGGTGAAATGAAGCCGGCCTCACTGCTGCGGCCACTGCTGCGGCATGTCCTGCTGGCGATGTCAGTCGCCGCGGTCGCGCTGCCGCTGGTCTGGATCGGACTCGCGGCATTCAAGACCCAGATCACACTACTGATGGGATCGACCTTGTTCACTCCCTACTGGGGAAACTTCGACGAGTTGCTCTTCTCCCGGTCGTCGGACTATCTCCACAATTTCGCCAACAGTCTGCTGATCGCCTCCGCTTCGACCGCGATCGTCCTGTTCCTGTCCACCGTCGCCGCATTTTCGATGCACCGGCTTCACTGGCCGGCCTGGGTGGCTCCGTCAGTGCTGCTCGGTTCACTGATGTTTCACATGGTCCCGCCGATTACGCTGGTCGGTTCCTGGTACGTGATGTTCCGGTCCGTGGGCTGGGGCGGCAGCCATGGATCCCTGATCCTCGCCCATGTCGCGCTGCACCTGCCGATCGGCCTGGGCGTGATGTCACTGTTCGTGCGTGACATTCCGGTCGAGATTCTCGAGGCGGCCCGCATCGACGGTTGCACGGTGCCTCAGTTGCTGGCGCGAATCGTCTTTCCTCTGGTGGCGCCCGGCCTGGCCGCCGCCGGCGTACTGGTCTTCGTGTTCAGCTGGAACGAGTTTGCGGTCGCCCTGACTCTGTCCGGAACCCGATCGGCAACCGTACCGGTGGCGATTGCCAAGTTTGCACAGGAGTATGAGATCAAGCACGGCGTGATGGCGGCAGGAGCGCTCCTGTCGATCGTGCCGGCGATCGCGCTGTTGCTGGCCGCGCAGCGGCATATCGTGAAAGGGCTGACCGCGGGTTCGGTGAAGTAGCGTCCGACGACAAGGGGTTGGATGCCGACTGCGGTTGGATGCCGACTGTTGGATGCCGACTTGTCACTGGCCCGTGCAGCCCCTACACTGGCCATTGCCCGGCGGGTGCCGGCGCAGGTTCTCGTCGGCGTAAGCTGCTCTCATGTTCATTGCTGCCCTGTTGCGGCGGATGCCGCTGGTTGCTTCCCTCCTGGTTCTGGGCGCGCAGACCGCGTCCCTGCGCGCCGAACCGGCGCCGGTGGAAACCACGTTGCAGTCCCGGAACTCATCGGTTCTTGAAGTTGCCGACGTGTCCGCCAGGCTCAAGATCGTGATCCGATCGATCACAACGGCGAGCGAACTCAAGGGCGAGATCAGATTCACGCTCGAGGGCGATGAGGACCTGCCGCCGGTCGATCACTTCACCTGCACGCCGTCAATGACCTTCAAGTGTGGTGTGGTCGTGCGCTTCACCTCCGCGCGCACGCGACCCGGACCGCCCACCGTCCTGGAGGCGGATCTGGAGGACGGCACGCTGAAGATCACCGACCCCCGCGCTTTCGAGACCTTCGTGAAGGGTCTGATTCACCACGACTCAGCGGCGATCAAGATACGTGTGGATCAGAAGCAGGAACTTCTGTTCGATCTCCGACGCCTCTCCTGGCCGCTGGCCGCTTTCGACCCGCAACATCCGTTTGCGAAGCGTTTCGGCGAAGACCCGGTCCTGGCGGCGCTCAAGGCGCGTTATCCGGCCCGTTACCTGAAGATCATGACCCTGGCCCGAGAGGAATCGCCGCAGTCCGGCACGCTTCCCCCGGATGTCGAAAGGAAAATCTTCGAAGCGATGCACGCGACAGTGGGCAGCCTGCGGCCGATGGTTCCAGACGAACTGCTCGAGAAGATCGTCTTCCAGGCCAGCGCAGCCGCCAAGGCAGTGGGTTCACGCGATCTGGCGCTGTGCAATGCGCTGGCGGTGGCCGCCCGCAGCGCAGTGACCGTTCCCGAACTGAAGGACACCGAACTGGCCCGTCAGGAGTATGCGCTGTGGCAGCAGGTGGTCGAACAGGCACACCCCCGCTTCATCAGGCGGGTGCCCAATGAGGAACTCCTGCCTTCGACCGCGCGCTTCGAGAACAACGTCCGGATCGCCAACCAGGAAGGCTGCGGCATGTTCGCCGCGGTGATCGACGGGATCCTCAAGCTGCCGCGGGAAGACCGCCGGCTCTGGCTGCGGGCAACGGTCGGCACGGTCGAGGACCTGCGCGCGGCCGCCGCCGATCCGCCGCGCCAGTAACAGGCGGTACGAGCCGAGCGTCAGGACTCGACGGCGACATCCTTCGCGCCCAGCGCCCCGCCAATGGCGGTGGTCAGCGCCACCGCCGACACCGGTTTGGCGAGCACGTGAAATCCGGCAGCCATGGCCTGCCCGGTCTGGGCAGCGTAACCGGTCATCAGCAGGACCGGAAGATCGGGGCACTGATGTCTCAGAGTCATCGCCAGATCCAGGCCGTTCAGCGAGCCCGGCATGAGGATGTCACTGAGCACGATATCGAAGCAGCCCGGCTGCAAGGAGATGACGGCGAGCGCCGCATCGGCGTCCACTACGTGGGTCACGCTGCATCCCAGCGACTCCAGCAGGGGCTTCGTGGCCGCTGCCACTTCGACATTGTCCTCCACGAGCAGCAGTCGTCCGGGCAGTCGCCGCTTGACGACCGGGACGGCCACCGCCTGCGCCTGCACCGGCGCAGCAGCAACCGGCAGGAACAGCGACACCAACGTGCCGAGATGCGCGCGACTTTCCATTCGCGCAACGCCGCCCGCCTGTACACAAAAGCCGTACACCTGGCTCAGGCCCAGGCCGGTACCCTGCCCGGTCGGCTTCGTGGTGAAGAAAGGTTCGAACACCCGTGACAGCACCAGCTCGGGGACCCCGGGGCCGCTGTCCGCGACCGACAGCACCACGTACTCGCCGGCATCGAGGTCGACCATGCCGGCGGTCAGTGTGACATTGCGGGTCCGGATGGTCAGCAGGCCACCCTCCGGCATTGCATCGCGGGCGTTGAAGGTGAGGTTGAGCAGCGCCAGTTCGAATTCCGCTGCATCGATCTTCGCGAAAGAGTCCTGCGCATGAGCCGAGAATTGAATCCGGATCGCTGATCCAACTGACGTTCGCAGCAGATCCAGCATCGCCGGGACCGCGTCGTTGATCGAAATGACCTCGGGCGTAACGGCCTGCCGTCGGGAAAAGGCCAGGAGTTGCCGGGTCAGACGAGTGCCGCTGGTGACGGCCCTGTCGATGGCGGCAATCTGGGCGCTGTCCGACGTCTGGGGCACGAGCCGGGACAGCAGATGCACGTTGTTGTCCACCACCATCAGGAGGTTGTTGAAGTCATGCGCGACACCGCCGGTCAACTGCCCCAGCGCCTCCAGTTTCTGCACCTGACGCAACGCTGCTTCCGCCTTCAATCGCTGCTCGGACTCCCGCTTCAGACGCTCCGACGACAGCAGTTCCCGCCGCGTGCGCCTCATTGCAACCCAGGACACGAAACCGAGGGCGAGCGCCGCCGTGAGAGTGACGGCCGCCAGCAGTCCGATGCGCCGATACCAGCTGGCCAGCACCGTCCGATGGTCGATTCCGGCCACGATGTAGAGGGGATACTTTCCGACCTTGCTGAAGGCCACCAGGCGGCGCATACCGTCGAGGCCGGACACGGCATCGGTCAATCCCTCCCGCCTTCCGTCCCGCATTGCCTGGACGATCGGGCCTTCGGGGCTCCCGCGGGTGGCGTCGCCGGAGACAGCCGGCCAGCGAGCCAGGAGATGCCCGTCCTCCCGCATCAGCGACACCGACAGGCCCGGCTCGGACGTTTCCAGGGTGCGGTAGAAGTCGGTGAAATAGCCTGGCAGCATCGTGGCGGTTACCACCCCGCCGAAACTGCCGCCAGGCAACGCCCGACGCGTCGAGACCGCAATGAAGGGCAGACCGACATGCCCGCCTGCAGGCCCGTGCGCGATATGCCAACCGTCGGGCTGCTGCCGGTGAAAGCCGAAGAATTCCGTATCTGCGATGCCGGGAACGGCCGGCGCCGGATAAGCCTGGCTACCGACCAGCAGCTTGCCTTGCGCGCTCCACACCTGAATGCCGTGCACCTGGAACAGGCCATCCGCGAGATTCCTCAGCTGGCCATGCAGAATCACTTCCCGCATCCGGATGCCCTCATCGGTGTCGTCGCCGAGGTTGTGAAGGATCTGGCGGGCAATCACATCGTTCACCTCGAAGACCCGTGAGGCGTGCTCGTGTGCGATCTGCGCCGCGCGCAGGGCCCGTGTGCGGGCTTCGACATAGCTCGCCCGGTAGTCCGACCAGGCCGCCACCACGAAGAAGGCCAGCGGTAGAAGCGCAGCCAACCCGATCGCCATCCTCAACCAGCGGATCGTTCCGACGCGCCGCTTCGCGGTTTCGCTGGAACGCTCGCGGTGCCGCGCGGGCCGTTCGCTGCCCCCAGCATTGCCATGCCTGGCAGCGATCGGAATCATGAACACCCGCTCTGTCTCCTCAGCGCCCGGCGCGCGGGCCATCGATTCCGGCGACCGGCGGCGCTGCAACGCGGCCGGATGGCCGATGATAGGCTAGCGGGTTGAGAGCGAATCACCCTACCCCGGGGCCGGGGTAGGCCTCCCAAAGGTGCGAATCGTCCACCGCGCCCTTGCCCTCCGCACTGCCCATGAGAAACATCTGGTGCGCTGCCGCGGCCAGCGGCAACGGAAACTTGAGGTCCCGGCCCGCGTCCAGAACCAGGGCGAGATCCTTCACGAAAATGTCGATCGTGCTGTTCGATGGCGGCGCGTCCTGCAAGGCCCGCGGACCGCGGTCGTTCATCATCCAGCTGGCCGCGGCGCTGCTGCCGTAGACTTCGAGCAGGCGCTGCGGGTCGAGGCCCGCACGCTTGCCGAGTGCGATTGCCTCGCCCAGCACGGCGAGGTGCACGCCGCAGAACAACTGGTTGATGGTCTTGACCATGGAGCCCGCCCCCAGGGTATCTCCGAAGTCATGAACATGCTTGCCCATCTGCTCGAGGGCCGGACGGGCGCGGGCCATGGCGTCGCGCGGACCGCTGGCCATGACCGTCAGGGCACCGTTGGCCGACCCCGACACGCCGCCCGAAACCGGTGCATCCACCAGCAGGCGGCCACGCTGCTTCATCTGCTGTCCAAGGCCGGCGATGTAGGACGCCGACACGGTGGCGCATTGAATCAGCACTGCCTTCTCGTCCATCGACGCGGCGATTCCGTCTGCGCCCAGCACGATCGCGTCGACCTGCCCGGCATTGACGACGAAGCTGACGATGGCGTCCGCACCCGCGACCGCCGACGCGATCGACTTCCCCGGAATGCCCCCCTGGTCGCGCAGCGCGTCGAGCGCCGACTGGCGCAGGTCCACGCCGCGTACCTCGTGGCCCTTGCGGATCAGGTTCCCCGCCGCCGCGGCGCCCATCGCCCCCAGCCCGATCACTGCGATCTTCATCTACTCTTCTCCCTTTCCGACTTCCAGCAGTTCACGAACATGTTGCTCCACGCTGCGGGCGAGCGCCGGCAGGTCGTAGCCGCCTTCAAGGGTCGAGACGATGCGCCCCTCGGCGTAGCGATTGGCCTGGCCCACGATGCGGCGAGTCACCCAACCGTAATCGTCCTCGGTCCACGCCAGCTGGCTCAGGCAATCGTCGCGATGCGCATCGAAGCCGGCGGAAACGAAGATCAACTGCGGCTTGAAGCGGGCCAGGGCCGGCAGCCAATGGTCATCGACGGCCGCGCGCAGCGCCTCGCCGCCGGAGTAGGCGGCAAGCGGCACGCTCACGATATTGGGTCCGAGCGGACGCTCGCCACTGAACGGATAGAGTTGGGACTGAAAGGTCGACAACATCAGAACCTGGGGATCGCCGGCAAAGATCTCTTCGCTGCCGTTGCCGTGATGAACGTCGAAATCGCACAGTGCGACCCGTTCGATCCCGGGCAGGCCCAGTGCGTGGCGCACGCCCACCGCGACGTTGTTGAAGAAACAGAATCCCATCGCCGCCGAGCGCGTGGCGTGATGCCCCGGCGGTCGGATATTGCAGAATGCGCGCTCGAACTCGCCGCCGACCACCAGGTCGGTCGCCTTCACCAGGGCGCCGGCGGCGTGACGCGCGGCAAGCAGCGTCTTCGGGTTCATCACGGTATCCGGATCGATCCGCGCATACCCCTCAGCCGGAGCGCTGGCCTCGAGCTCGTCCAGGAACAGGCCTGCATGGGTCCGCAGCAGCTGGGCTCGCGTCACTGTCGGCGCATCCACCGGGGCCATCAGGTCCAGGAGGCCGGAGCTCAACATCCGATCGTTGATGACCCGGACCCGGTCCGGGCATTCGGGATGGCCGCTTCCCATGTCGTGTAATCCCGAACTGGCGTGGGTAAGGTAAGCAAGTCTCATCCGAGCGGTTGTCTCAAATTTTGTTGTCCGATCGATTCTACGCGCAGGCAGCGGCGCTACAATCGGCGGGTCGCGGGTGTAGCTCAGTTGGTAGAGCGCCGGCTTCCCAAGCCTGAGGTCGCGAGTTCGAGACTCGTCGCCCGCTCCAGTACTTCAAGCCGTGCACGGTGGCGATACTGCGGATCACCGGATCACCGGATCACCGGGTCGCCGAGCCGCTAAAATGTCCGTATGGAAATCATCCTCAACGGCAGCCCCTACCCGATGGCGCGGCCGATGACCATCGCCGAACTCGTGGAAGCCCTCGGCTTCACCGGCAAGCGCATCGCCGTGGAGCACAATGCCGAGATCGTCCCGCGCTCACGCCATGCGAGCACCGCGCTCGCGGCGGGCGACCAGGTCGAGATCGTGGTGGCAGTCGGCGGAGGATAGGAGTCTGTCGGAGTATGGGAACGATTGGAATCGACTTATGACACTGAATCGCGACGACAGCCTTCGCATCGGCAACCGGGAGTTCAACTCGCGCCTCCTGATCGGCACCGGAAAATACCGGGACTTCGAGCAGACGAGAGAGGCGATCGACGCCAGCGGGGCGGAAATCGTCACTGTGGCGATCCGGCGCACCAATATCGGTCAGAACGCCGGCGAGCCCAGCCTGCTGGAGACGGTTCCGCCTGATCGCTTCACGCTGCTGCCCAACACGGCCGGCTGCTACAGCGCCGACGACGCGGTGCGCACCCTGCGGCTGGCGCGCGAACTGCTCGACGGCCATGCCCTGGTCAAACTGGAGGTGCTCGGCGACCAGCGGACCTTGTTTCCCAACATGCCGGAGACGCTGGCAGCGGCGAAGACGCTGGTCAAAGACGGCTTCGAGGTCATGGTCTACTGCAGCGACGACCCGATCCAGGCCCGGATCCTCGAGGACATCGGCTGCGTGGCGGTCATGCCGCTCGCATCCCTTATCGGCTCGGGCATGGGAATCCTCAATCCCTGGAACCTCCAGTTGATTTTGGACCAGGCCAAGGTGCCGGTCATCGTGGACGCCGGGGTCGGTACGGCGTCAGATGCCGCCATCGCCATGGAACTGGGCTGTTCCGGCGTGCTCATGAACACGGCGATCGCGGCTGCGCGCGACCCGATCATGATGGCGACCGCCATGCGACTCGGCGTGCAGGCAGGCCGGCTCGCCTGGCAGGCTGGCCGCATGCCGAAGAAGCTCTATGGTGCCATTGCGTCCTCACCCACCCAAGGCATACTGCCCAGTGTCAAGTCCGGCGCCTGACGGGTCCGGCAGCGGGCATCGGGATGTCGACGGTACTAAGCAGGCCAG
>JBBRJB010000016.1:0-13336 GCA_038220085.1 Burkholderiales bacterium | reverse complement strand
CGACGACTTTGCGCATCACCCGACGGCCATCGAAGCCACCATCGCCGGCCTGCGGGCCCGCATGCAGGCGCAGCGTCGGGGCATCGAGCGACTGCCCGGCGTGGCGCTGCGGTCCGGGCGCCTGCTCGCGGTGGTGGAGCCTCGCTCCAATACGATGAAGCTCGGGGCGATGAAGGCGATGCTGGCCGACAGCCTGGTCGGCGCCGACCTGATCTTCTGCCATGCCGGCGGGCTCGACTGGGATCCCGCTCAAGTGCTGGCGCCGCTCGGGGTTCGCGCGCGCGCGTTCGACGACGTTGATTCGGTGGTACGGGCCGTCGTGCAGGAAGCGGGCGAGGGCGATCAGGTTCTGGTGATGAGCAACGGCGGTTTCGGCGGCATCCACGGAAAACTGCTGGCGGCGCTGGCTGCCACCAGTGGGACCCACGGTATCGACGTGCCCGAGCCGTTGCGCGCCTCGCATTGATGCGCTCGCACTGATGCGCTCGCACTGATGCGACCGACGCGCCGATGCGACTGATCTACCTGCACGGCTTCCGCTCTTCCTCGCAATCGTTCAAGGCACGGCTTCTGGGGGGGCGGCTCGCAGCGATCGGGAAGGCGGAATCGTTCGTTGCTCCCGACTTGTCGCCCGAGCCGGATCGCGCTATTGGCGCAATCCTCGAAGACATCAGGCCGCGATCCGATGACACCCTGGTCGGCAGCTCGCTCGGCGGCTGCTACGCGACCTGGCTGGCCGAACAGATCGGCTGCCGGGCGGTCCTGCTCAACCCCGCGACCCACGCGGCGCGCGACCTCGCCGGGCAGGTCGGGGCGCAGACCGGTTATCACGACGGCCGGCCGTTCGTCTTCGAGCCCGCCTGGGTCGAGCAGTTGCGCCGCTATCAGGTAGACATGATCACAAGGCCGGAGCGCTATTTCCTGATTGCCGCGCAGGGGGACGAAGTGCTGGACTGGCGGGAAATGGTTGCCGCCTACCCCGGGACGCGCCAGCGGATACTGCCCGGGAGCGATCACGGGCTTTCGGAGTTCGGGGACCATATCGACGAGATCCTCGCGTTTGCGGATTCAAGACAAGGATGATCGATGCGATTGATCGGTAAAGTTGCCGTGATCACCGGGGCTGCGGGCGGCATCGGCCTGGCCACCGCCCGTAAATTCGCCGCGGAGGGCGCTGCGGTGACGCTGGCCGATCTGCGGCCCGATGAGCTGGGCAAGGCGCGCGCGACCGTGCTGGCGGCGGTACCCGACGCGACCGTCGAAACCGTCGTGGTCGACGTCACCCGTGCCGATCAGGTCGCCGCCATGGTCGACACCGCCCTGTCGCGCCTCGGGCGGATCGACTGCCTGGTGAACAACGCCGGGATCACCAGCGACGCCCGCCTGGTCAAGATGACGGAGGAACAGTTCGACCGGGTGATCGCGGTCAACCTCAAGGGCGTGTTCCGCTGCACCCAGGCGGTCGTCGATCCGATGATCCGCCAGGGTGCGGGCGTGATCCTGACCGCTTCTTCGGTGGTCGGCCTCTACGGCAATTTCGGCCAGACCAACTACGCCGCCACCAAGGCCGGCGTCATCGGCTTCACCAAGACCTGGGCGCGGGAACTCGGGCCGAAAGGCATCCGCGTCAATGCCGTCTGCCCGGGCTTCATCCGCACGCCGATCCTGGACACGATTCCGGAATCGGTGATCCGGAAGATGGTCGAAAAAGTGCCGCTCGGGCGGCTCGGAACCCCTGAGGAAATAGCCAACGTCTATGCCTTCCTCGCATCGGACGACGCCTCGTACCTGAATGGTGCCGTCATCGAGGTGTCCGGCGGCATCCAGTTGTAGGGCCGGCGGGCCTGCCATCGTCGGCGGATATAATCACGGACCCTTCAGCCTGCGCTGCCCATCGGCAGCGCGCCCGTCCCACCGATGCCCAGCCAGAACGTCTTATTTGAAGAGGCCGGCCAGTTCAAGACCGGCGTGATCCTGCAGGACAGCGGTCAGAGCCTGCAGGTCGAGTTGGCATCGGGCAAGCGCACCAAGGTCAAGCAGGCCGGCGTGATGCTGCGTTTCGACGAGCCCGATCCGGCGGCGATGATGGCGCAGGCGCTGCTGGCCGCCCAGGGTATCGATATCGACTTCCTCTGGGAGTGTGCGCCGCAGGAGGAGTTCGAGTTCCTCGCGCTGGCGGACGAGTACTTCGGCCAGGAGCGCACGGTGATCCAGTCGGCCGCGTTGCTGATGAAACTTCACGGGGCGCCGGTCTACTTCTATCGCAAGGGCAAGGGCCGATACCGGCCGGCGCAGCCGGACACGTTGCGGGCGGCGCTGGCGGCCCTGGAGCGCAAACATCGACAGGAGTCGGAGATCGCCGAACTCGCCGCCCAGCTGACGGCCGGCGAACTGCCCGCTGCTATCGCCGGCCGGGTATCGGACCTGCTGGTGCAGAGCGACAAGCAGGGTATCGAATATCGTGCGCTGGACATCGCCTGCCAGCGCACTGGCCTCTCCCCGGAGCGCCTGCTGCTCAAGGTGGGCGCGGTACCCAGCCCGAAGCTGCTGCACATCAGCCGGTTCCTGCGCAACCACTTCGCGGCGGGCCTCGATTTCCCCTCGTCGTTGACGCGTCAGTTCGCCGTGCCGGATCTCGAAAACCTGCCGCACGCCGGGGTGGAGGCCTTTTCCATCGACGACGAGACGACCACCGAGATCGACGACTGCCTCTCGTTGCAGAAGCTGCCCGACGGCCGGCTGCGCCTGGGCGTGCATATCGCCGCACCGGCGCTTGCCATCCAGGCAGACGATCCGATCGACAGGGCGGCGCGCGAGCGAATGACCACCGTCTACAGCCCCGGCAGCAAGATCACGATGCTGCCGGAGGCGGTCGTGCGGGCGTTCTCGCTGGACGCGGGAACCGATCGGCCGGCCTTGTCGCTCTACGTGGATGTTCATCCCAATACGATGCAGGTGCTTGAACAATTCTCGCGCATCGACCGGATCCGCGTCGCCAGCAACCTGCGGCACCGGCAGTTCGACGGTCTGGACGACGAGGAGCGCCTGCTGCGCGGAGATCCCGGTGACTTCCCCCATGCCGATGCGTTGTCGGTGCTGTGGCGCTTCACGCTGGCGCAAAGCGCCGAGCGCGACCGCGTGCGAGGCAAGCCGGAGCAGCGCTCGCGCGCCGACTTCAGTTTCTATATCCGCGGCGAGGAAGTCGAGATCCGCCGCCGGCGCCGCGACGCGCCGATCGACCGGATCGTCGCCGAGATGGCGATCCTCGCCAACAGCCTGTGGGGCAAGCTGCTGGCCGACCATGGCGTGTCGGGCCTGTACCGCTCCCAGGCGGTCGGTCGGGTCAAGATGTCGACTCATCCGCTGGAACACCAGGGCCTCGGGGTGGCGCAGTACGCCTGGTGCACCTCGCCGTTGCGCCGCTATGTCGATCTTGTCAACCAGATGCAGCTGGTCGCGGTTCTGAATGGCGAGACTCCCGCGTTCGCCCAGAACGATACCAGCCTGTTCGCCATCCTTTCCGCTTTCGAGGCACGCTACACCAGTGTCAACGAGTATCAGCAGACGATGGAACGCTATTGGTGCCTGCGCTGGGTCGCACAGCAACCACGCCGGCGGCTCGAGGCCACCGGCATCCGCGACGATACCGTGCGCCTGATGGAAGCGCCGCTGTACTTCCGCGTATCCGGCGGCCCGCCGCTGGCAGCCGGGCAGCGGCTGCTGGTCGACGTCCTCGAGTGGGACGAACTGGACCTCACGATCCAGGCGCGGGTGGCCCAGTTGCTGACCGATCCCGACAACCCCGACTCGGTCGGGTCCGAGGCCACGGCCGAGGCGGAACCGGCCCGCACCCGGGACGAACTCGATGGCGAGCCGGTCGCGGTCGGGCAACCAGGCGCCGGGGAGGACAGCGTACCGGCAGCTACCCAGCACATCGGTGCGGTACAGCCCATGGGCACGGAGTCGTCGGGACCATGATCGCGGGGCTGTGGGCGATGATCAGGCAGTCCTGGGCACGAAAGGACCCGCTCACCGTCGGCTTCCTGGTGTCGCTGGTTTTCCACCTGGCGGTGATGATGGTGCGCTTTGCCCCGCCTGATCCGCTCAGGTTCATTCCGAGCGAGTCACAGCTCGAGGTCGTGCTGGTCAATGCGAAGACCAGGGACGCGCCGCTGGCCCCCGAAGTGCTGGCGCAGGTCAACATGGAAGGCGGCGGCGACCGGGACAGCGGCCGTGCACGCTCGCCCCTGCCCGCCGAGAGCAAGGCCGAAGACGGCGAGGCGCTGCAGCCGCAGCAGGCGCGCCAGCGCCAGCTGGAAGAGGAGCAGCGCCGGCTGCTCGAGCTGGCAAAAGGACCGCGCAACTACGTCCAGACGCCGCTGGCGCGCCGGGACGAATTGCCGGCGGATGCACCCAACGCCGATGAAACCAAGGCGATGATCGCCCGCCTGCAGGCGCAGATCGACCGCCAGATCGAGGACTACAACAAGCGGCCGCGGCGCCTGACCTATGGCGTCAATGCCGTGGGGGTCAAGTACGCGCGCTATGTCGACGGCTGGGCCGATACCATCGAGCGGATCGGAACCGACCGCTTTCCGCCCGAAGCCCGCGGCAAGATGTATGACTCGCTGATCATCACCGTGGAGATCGATCGCTTCGGCAACGTGGTGGATGTCCTGATCAACCAGAAGTCGAAATACGAAACCCTGAACCGCATCATCAAACAGATCGTCTACGCCGGAGCGCCCTACGCCGCGTTCACCGATGAGATGCGCAAGGACGGCGACATCCTGCAGATCGTGAGGACCTGGACCTTCACCAACAACTCGCTCAAGACGAAGTCGGTGAGCAAATGAACGACGCCAGCGATGGTGACCGCTACCTCGTGGTCGGCAATCCGATCGCCCACAGCCGTTCGCCGGAAATCCACGCTGAGTTCGCCCGCCAGACGGGACAGCCGATCAGCTACCGCCGCCAGCTGATCCCGACCGATCCGGCCGACGCCTTCGACCGGGTGGTGGCGGCATTCGCCGCGGTGGGTGGCCGCGGACTCAACGTGACCCTGCCCTTCAAGGAGCGCGCCTTCGCATGTGCCACCCGCCACAGCGAGCGCGCCCTGCAGGCAGGCGCGGTCAACACGCTGGCGCTGGGCGACGACGGGATCTACGGCGACAACACCGACGGGCCCGGCCTGGTCTCGGACCTGCAGGGTCGGCTGGGCTTTGACCTGCACGGCAGGTCGGTGCTGCTGCTGGGCGCCGGCGGCGCCGCACGCGGCGTGATCATGTCCCTGCTGCAGGCCGGCGTTACCCGGCTCACGGTGGCCAACCGGACGCCGGCGCGCGCGCGCGACCTGGCTGCGCGGTTCAATGCCGCGCAAGCGGTGCGCAAGGCGGGCCTCGCGGCGGTCGGAGCGGCGGCGCTGGACGCCGCTCCGCACGCGGATCTGGTGATCAACGCCACGTCGAGCGGTGTGTTGAACGCCGCGCTGGCCCTGCCGCCGGACCTGTTTCGCGATTGCTCACTGGCCTACGACTGCGTCTATGGCGCGCAAGACACCGCCTTCATGCAGATGGCCAGAGCCGGCGGCGCCACGCAGGCCTCCGACGGCCTTGGGATGCTGGTCGAGCAGGCTGCCGAGAGCTTCCTGATCTGGCGCGGCGTGCGGCCACAGACCGCGCCAGTGTTCCGGATGCTGCGGGACTCGGTCGCCTCGGTTGCCGCGGTGGCAGCACGGGCTGCCGATGGCGCCTAGGACGATCGGCAAAGGCCTGCTGGCGCTCCTGCTGCTGGTCCTGGGGTTGCTGCTGGCGCTGCAATTGTGGTTCCTGATGCATGTCATCATGTGGCGCGAGGTCAATCCGTCGTCGACCCGCTTCATGCGCGAGCAACTGGCCGTGCTGCAGGAGCGCAACCCGTCGGCGAAGCTGGAGCACCGCTGGGTGGCGTACGACCGGCTCTCGGTGCACTTGAAGCGCGCGGTGATCGCGTCGGAAGACGCGAGGTTCCCGGACCATGACGGCGTCGACTGGAACGCGATCGAGCAGGCGATGGAACGCAATGCAAAACGGGGGCGGACGGCCTTCGGCGGATCGACCATCACCATGCAGCTCGCCAAGAACCTCTTCCTTTCCGGCGAGCGCAGCTACCTGCGCAAGGCGCAGGAACTGGTGATCGCCTACATGCTGGAGGCGACGATGAGCAAGCGGCGGATCCTGGAGATCTACCTGAACGTGGCGGAATGGGGGGTCGGCGTGTTCGGCGCCGAAGCCGCCGCCCGTCATCACTTCGGTGTCTCGGCAGCACAACTGACACCGGCGCAGGCGGCGCGGCTGGCGGCAATGCTGCCGCGTCCGCGCTACTATGACCGTCATCGGGACAGTACCCTGCTGGCCCGGCAGGCGGCGATCGTTCAACGGCGCATGCCCGCAATCGAAGTGCCATGAACGCCCGGCGGCCCCGGCCGCACATCTCGTCCATTTCGCCGTCCAGGGTGCAGCAGCGATGACTGGTTCCGCAGACTCCCCCACGCCCGTCCCCACGCCCGTTCCTGCGTCTGGCCCTGCGTCCGGGCCGGTGTCCGGGCCTGCTCCCGGTCCCGCCGCCGATGGGACGCCGGCAGTCCCGCAGGATCCGGCCGCCGGCGAGGTTGCCGCGGCCGCGGCCGAGGTCGAGGCCGATGCCGAGGCGGCGCAGGAAGCAGTGCAGCCGAAGGACTACGAGGAGGCGCAGCGCGCGCTTTCGGAAGTCCAGGAACTCCTGCGGCACTACGGCGCGGTGCGCGAGCAGGCGCGCAATGAAGGGCAATCGGCGGGGGGCGATCGCGCCGAGATCGTCGAGCGGCTGAGCGAGGCACAGTACCTGTCGCACCTGCGCGCCCGGGTCGAGCGCCTGCATCCGGCCGACGTCGCCTATGTGCTCGAGGCCCTGCCTCGCGAAGAGCGCCTTCTGGTCTGGGACTCCGTCAAGGCGGAAGCGGACGGCGCGATCCTGCTGGAGGTATCGGAGCCGGTCCGCGATTCGCTGATCGACTCGATGACGCGGTCCGAACTGGTCCAGGCGGTCAAGGGCCTGGATGCGGACGACCTGGCCGACCTTGCGGACCATCTGCCGATCGAGGTGGTCGACGAGGTTCGCCGACAGTTGACGCCGGAGGAGCGGGAGCAGTTGCGGGCCGCGATGTCCTACCCCGAGGAATCGGTCGGCGCGCGCATGGACTTCGACCTGGTCACCGTGCGGGAGGACGTCAAGCTGGAAGTAGTGCTGCGCTACCTGCGCCGCTTCGAGGAACTTCCCCAGCACACCGACCAGGTGTTCGTGGTCGATCGCTACGACACGCTCAAGGGCTCGCTGCCGATCGATCAGTTGCTGATCAACGAGCCTGACACGCTGGTCTCGGACGTCATGCGGCGTGACCTGCTTGCCCTGCGCGGGCTGGACGACGTCGGCTACGCGGCCCAGGCATTCGAACGCTACGACCTGGTGTCGGCGCCGGTCACGGACCCGCACGGCCACCTCATCGGCCGGTTGACGGTCGACGAGGTGGTCGACATCATCCGGGAGGAGGGCGAGACCGACGTCCTGCAGCAGGCCGGCTTGCGCGAAGACGAAGACCTGTTCGCGTCCATCTGGCATTCGGCTCGCAATCGCTGGTTGTGGCTGGCCCTGAACCTGGTCACCGCTTTCTTCGCGTCGCGGGTGATCGGCCTGTTCGACGACACCATCGAGCGGGTGGTTGCACTGGCCGCGCTGATGCCGATTGTCGCCGGCGTCGCCGGCAACTCCGGCAACCAGACCATGACCCTGGTCATCCGCTCGCTGGCGCTGGGTCAGGTCAACCGCAGCAACGTCAATCGGCTGATCCGCAAGGAACTGCTGATCGCCACCCTCAACGGGCTGGTATGGGGCGGCGTCGCGGGATTGTTCGCCTGGCTGCTCTACCGGGACCATCCCTATGGACAGTTGCTCGGGCTGACGATGATGCTGGCCATCGTGCTGAACCTGCTGATCGGCACGCTCATCGGCGTGCTGGTGCCCTTCGTGCTGGAGCGGGCGGGGCGCGACCCTGCGATCGGCTCCTCGGTGCTGCTGACCTTTTCCACCGACAGCTTCGGATTCCTGCTGTTCCTCGGACTCGCCACCCTGTTCTTCGCGCATTGAGCCCGGCGCTGAGCGCTGCTACCCGCCGCCGGCCAGGAAGCTCCCGGATTTCCCCCCGTGCTTCTCCAGCAGCCGCACCGACTCGATCACCATCCCGCGGTCCACCGCCTTGCACATGTCATAGATGGTGAGCAGGCCGATCTGGACGGCGGTCAGGGCTTCCATCTCGACGCCGGTCTTGCCCTTGCATTCGACCCGGGCCTTGCAGGTCACCCGGCTCTGCGTCTCGTCGAGCGTGAACTCGGCCGAGACGTGGGTCAGCGCGATCGGGTGGCATAGCGGAATCAGGTCGGAGGTCCGCTTGGCGGCCATGATCGCCGCAATCCGCGCGATGCCGATGACATCGCCCTTTTTCGCGCCGCCGCGTTGAACGAGCTCGAATGTCTGCGGCAGCATCCTGATCGAGCCTTCGGCAATGGCGACCCGGGTGGTGTCGGCCTTGTCGCCGACGTCGACCATGTGGGCTTGCCCGCTGGCATCGAAATGTGACAAGTTACCCATTGGTTACGCGCGTCTGCCCAGGTTGAGGAGGCCGGCCTGCATCATCCTGCCGGCCTCGCTATCATAGCAACGTGGACATTCGACCCGAGCAGAAGAGTCACCAGGGGCCGGCTGCGGGCGGTCGCGTCGCCGTCGGGTTCCGGCGACGTCCGCTGAGCCGCCTGCTGGCGTTGGCATCCGGCCTCGCGCTGCTGGCCGGATCGCCGGCGGCGACTGCGCAGGTCGACCGCCTGCCCGATCTCGGTTCGGCCAGCGGCGACGAACTGTCCGGCGCGGCCGAGCGGCGGCTCGGCGAATCGATCATGCGCGAACTGCGAGCCGAGGGTGTCGTCTGGGACGACGCGGAATTCACCGACTTCTTCAATCGTTTCGCGGCGCCCCTCACTGGCACCCGGGCGGCACGGTCCCAGCAGTTCGAGTTCTTCGCGGTGCGCGATCGGTCCATCAATGCGTTCGCCCTCCCGGGTGGTTTCATCGGCATCCACACCGGCCTTCTGGCTGCGGTAGCCGATGAGTCGGAACTGGCAACCGTGCTCGCTCACGAGATCGGCCACGTCACGCAGCGCCATATCGCGCGGATGCTCAGCAATCAGCGCCAGGCCTCGATGATGGCGCTCGCCGGTGTCGTGCTGGCGGCATTGGCGGCGTCCCGCTCCAGCCCGGATGGCGCGATCGGCGCGCTGACGCTGAGCGACACGCTGGCCACCCGGTCGCTGTTGTCGTTCTCCCGCGATGCCGAGCGTGAGGCAGACCGTGTCGGCCTGGACATACTGCGCGAGGCGCGGTTCGACGCGCGCGCCGCGCCGCGCTTCTTCGATCGCCTGCAGCAGTACAACCGCTACAACGAAGGCGGCGCCCCGGTCTACTTCCGGACCCACCCGGTCACCGCCGAACGGATGACGGACCTGCAGTTGCGGATCCAGGACTTCAAGGCTGTGGACCACGCCGATTCGACGGCCTTCCGGCTCATGCGCGCACGCGCGCGCGCGGTCGGCAGCGACGCGGTCGACGCGCTGGCTTCGGCCCGGCGCGAATTCGAGCAGCAGGTCGGTACGGCGCAGGGCGCCGAAAACCCGGCGCCGTGGTACGGCCTGGCCAATGTCGCTCACCTCGGCCGGGACTGGGACGGGTCGGACAAGGCGCTCGACAAGGCCCGGCAGGCGCAGGGCGCACCGCACGTCTATTTCGCGCGCCTCGGCATCGCCAACAGCCTGGGTGCCGGCGACATCGCGGCGGCGGTGCAACGCTCCGCCGGGGCGCTGCGCGCCTATCCCGACAACCTGGCCATCCTCCGGCTGCGCGCGCAGGTGCTTGTCGCCGCCGGCTCCCATCGCGAGGCGGTGAGCCTGCTGCGGGAGAAGACCGCCGACGTCAGGGGCGATCCCGAACTCTGGCGGGTGCTCGGCGAGGCCCACCAGGCGCTGGGCGAGCGCGGCATGGCGCACAAGGCGGCGGCCGAGGGCTACCTGCTGCGCGGCTTGCGCCTGCCGGCGCTTGAGCAACTGCGGCTGGCCCGCGACGCGCGGGACCTCGATTTCTACAACGGCTCGATCGTCGATTCCAAGTTGCGGGAAGTGGAGGCGCTTTATCGCCAGGAGATGAAGGACGCCAGACGCTGACGGCGGCGCGCCGGCAGGGGCCGGTTGCCACCGGGTCCCAACCTTTTTCCGGGGTATGCGATGTGGAAGTACTTTGTGCTCGGCGTGCTGGTCGGCTGGCTGCTCGAATGGATCATCGACTGGTTCTTCTGGCGCAGGCCGCCGCCGTCGCGCTCGACTGCGACCGGCTCCGTCCAGGCGCAGGTGGAGGCTGCCGGTCATGGTGGGGGCGGCGCCGGCAGGATCGGGATCCAGGATCCCCAGGATCCCCAGGATCGGTCCGGTGACTCTGGCGTTTCGGCCGGCACTTCTGCCGGTCGGGTGGCCGGCGCCGTGGCGACAGGCGCGGCAGGTGCGGTGTCGACCAGTTCCGCGACCTTGACCACCAAGGCGCCGGTCTACCGCCAGGAGGACCTGGAGGCGATCGATGGCATGGGGCCGAAGATCGGCGCCATGCTAAGGAACAACGGCATTACCACCTTCTCCGAACTCGCCGACACGCCGGTGGAAGTACTGGTGAGGATTGTGCAGAGCACCGGCGAACCGCCGGACGGTGCGCAGGTGGATGGCTGGAGGGGGCAAGCAAGAATGGCGGCTGCCCAGGACTGGGCCGGATTGGCGTCTGCGAAGGGTCGGGAGGCAACCATTGCACCCCGCGGGCAGGATTGAATTGCCGCCGCTGATCAACGGGCGCCCGCTGGAGCAGGTGCGGCGCTACGACCTGTTCAAGCTCCTGGTGCTGCTGGCGCTGCTGGCCCTGTGGCTGGCGTAACCGGTTCGGCGACGAAACCCATTTCAGCGCCGAGCGCCGCGGCACCCGACAGCGTCGTGACTTCGAGGCGCCAGGCGCCGTCGGTCTGGGGTCCGGCCCGATAGTGCTCCATGAGCAGCAGGGTCTCGCCATCCGCGCCGCTCGACAATTGCAGTTGGCCGATGTCGCGGTCGTCGATGGCTGCAGGACCGAGATCGGTCTGCAGCAGCAGGTTGCCTGGCGCATCGCTAAGGACCCGCGATACGCTTTCGACCAGCAAGCCCGTGTGGGTGATGAGCCGCTGCCGCGGTGGTTCATTGAGCACGCGCAGGATCAGCGGCGCGAGTCCGATGCGAACGAACGCTCGCTGCGGCCCGTTCTGCCAGTACCAGGCGCCGCGATCGTCGCACTCGTAGTTCCTACCGATGAAGTCGATGATCGGAGGGCTGGTGATGAGGCTGCCGTCACCGTCGCGCGCTTCGCTGAAACCGGGCACCGACCGGTCGATGAGAAACCATTGTCCCCGCCGGCTCAGCCGCAGCCATCCGTATACCGCCGGAACCTGAGGCCATTTCTGCATGGCGCGCCTGACCTGGTCATCCAGCATGAGCGACCGGCTCCTGTACCAAGGGGGTGATCAGTTGAACTGCCTGAAGAAACCGATGAGGCGCCTCGGCAGCCATTCGACGTGTCCCGGCAGACTGCCGTGAACGAACCCGACATGGCCGCCGTCGGCGGGGTAGTCCAGCACCACTGCAGCGGAGACCTCGGCCGGGCGCGCCAGCATTCGTTCCGGCAGGAACGGGTCGTTGCGGGCGTTGAGCACCAGGGTAGGCACCGCGATGCCGCCGAGATACTGCTTGCAGGAACTTCGCTGCCAGTAGTCGGTGGCGCTGGCAAAGCCGTGCAGCGGCGCCGTGACGAGTTCGTCGAAGTCGAAGAAGTTGCGCGCTGCCATCAGCCTGCGGCGGTCGTAGAGGCCCGGGAAGGCGTCCAGCTTGAGCGCGCTCTTGCGTTTCAGGCTGCTCAGGAAGCTCCAGGAGTAGACCCGGTTGAAGCCACGCGACAGGGCGATCGCCCCAGCCTGCAAGTCCTGCGGGGCCGAGATGCCTGCCGCCGCCTTCACGAAACCCGCCTGCGCTCCCTGCTCACCCAGCCATTTCAACAGTGCGTTGCCGCCCAGCGAGACGCCGGCGACGAAATCCGGCCTGAGCTTGCGCATGATCCAGTCGACTTCTGCGGAATCGCCCGAGTGGTACGCCCGGGCGAGCAGGTTCGGCTCACCGCTGCACCCGCGCCAGTGCACGACCACGCCGCGCCAGCCGATGGCAAGCAGGTCTGCCATGATGGCACGCGAGGAGTGGCTGCCGGAGCTGCCCTCCAGGCCATGGAAGAGCGCGACCAGCGGTCCGTTGGCCATGGGGGCGACAGGGTCGTGCTCAGGGTCGGTCAGTGCCCAGTCGAGGTCGATGAAGTCGTGGTCGGGTGTCACCCAGCGCTCGCGCCGGTATTTCACCCGCGGCCCCGTGGGGACCACGACCGGCCAGATGGTCTGCAGGTGCCGGTTGCCGAGCCAGCGGGGTGACTGATAGGCGGCCGTGTTCAGATCGGGGTTCATTGGCCTGGACGCCGGGTCACCTCGCAGCGAAGGCGCCACGGGATCAATGGAGCCTGCCGGGTGGGGATTCATGGGTCGGCCGTTGGGGCGCGTGCCCGGGCGCCGCGTGGTGCACGAGCAGTTGCCAGCCGGTGCTGTTCTTGATGTAGACATTGGTGGCCAGCACGTCCACCACCTCGGAGCCGCTCCTGCCGGACACGGCGATCTGCTCGATCAGGTTGTGCACTGCGAGCGTGGCGCTTTCGAACACCTGCACTTCACGGGTCCGGATGTTGAGTGGTCCGCCGGCGAGGATTTCCTCAAAGGACTGGCGCACCGCGTGCAGTCCGCTGAGCCGTTGGCCGCCGGGATGGATGCAGATGACTTCTTCGTCATCGGCCCACAACGACATCACGCCTGCCAGGTCGGCGTGCGCCAGCGCGGAGTAAAAGGCTTCCTCCACTGCCGACGCGGAAGGAAAGATCAACTGTCGCGGCATGCCAGATACTGGTCGATTCCCGGGTCGTTTACCAGGCAGCAGTTTATCCGAATGCCGGGGCCCGGACCGGCCGGACCGCCGCTTCAGGCGGTGGCGGAAAATTTCATGGCCTTGCGCAGGGCCGCGAATACGCGCTCCGGTGTCTGGAGGTTGACGCAGTTCATGTGGCCGAACCTGCAATGCGCATCGAGGCAGGGACTGCATTCGAGGTGAAGCCACATGACGCTGCG
>JBBRJB010000015.1:0-13358 GCA_038220085.1 Burkholderiales bacterium | reverse complement strand
GGCTCCACCACCGCGAGCAGGCGCCCGGACCGCAGCGCCACGCCGGGCAGTCGCTCGATGCCCCGACGCTGCGCCTGCATGCGGGCCCGCAGGCCGGCGATGGTGGCTTCGATGGCCGTCGGGTGATGCGCAAAGTCGTCGATGACGGTGACGCCGCGAACGCGACCCCGGATTTCGAGCCGGCGCTTGACGCCGCCGAATTGCGACAGCGCGGCCAGCGCGGTGGCATGGTCCACGCCGACGTGCGCGGCGGCCACCAGGGCCGCAATCGCATTGGCCCGGTTGTGTGCGCCCGCGAGCGGCAGATTGCACAGACCGACCGGCTGCGTTGCGTGCATCAGCATGAACTCGGTGGATTCGACGCCCTCCACCACCCGTTCGGCCCGCCAGCCGTCGGGGCCGCCCAGTTGCTCGGTAGCGCTCCAGCAGCCCCGGCTCAGCACCCGCCGCAGACTCGCCTGGGTCACGTCATAAATGACGCGCCCCGTGCCGGGAACCGTGCGCACCAGGTGATGGAACTGGTTCTCGATCGCCTCGAGGTCCCGGAAGATGTCGGCGTGGTCGTACTCGAGGTTGTTGAGGATTGCCGTTCGCGGCCGGTAGTGGACGAACTTCGAGCGCTTGTCGAAGAACGCGGTGTCGTACTCGTCTGCCTCGATCACGAAGAAACGGCCGCCGCCCAGTCGGGCGGAGACATCGAAGTCACTGGCAACTCCGCCGATCAGGAAACCCGGCTCCAGCCCGGCCTCCTGCAGGATCCAGGCGAGCATGGAGGACGTCGTGGTCTTGCCGTGCGTGCCGGCCACTGCGAGAACCCAGCGTGAACGCAGCGCTTCATCTGCCAGCCACTGGGGGCCGGACATATAGCGCGCGCCCGCGTTGAGGATGGCCTCCATCAGCGGGTTGCCGCGGGATACGACGTTGCCGACCAGCCAGACGTCCGGCGCAATCGTCAACTGGTCGGCGCCGTAGCCTTCGATCAGGCGTATCCCGAGCGACCGCAGCTGATCGCTCATCGGCGGATAGACGTTGGCGTCGCAGCCGGTGACCTGGTGCCCCGCTTCCTTCGCAATCGCGGCGATGCCGCCCATGAAGGTCCCGCAAATGCCCAGAATGTGAATATGCATCGCCCGATTCTACCGATCCGCTAAACTGCCCGCTCGGATGCTATGACGAATGGATTTGCAGATGGACCCCACGCGCTCGGAAGTGGCCGCCCTGGCGGCGCAGATGATCGCAGACAGCGGCCTCGACTACCAGAGCGCCAAGCGCAAAGCGGCGCGGCAGATCTTCGGCGACTCCCACATCAGCGCTGCGATGTTGCCGGACAACGAGGCGATCGATCAGTTCCTGCTGGCCCATTTGCAATTGTTCGATCCGGAACACGACCAGCGGGTGGCGCGCTACCGCAAGGCCGCGCTGCACTGGATGGAGCACCTGGCGCCGTTCAATCCCTATCTGGCGGGGTCGGTTTGGAAAGGAATCGTCGCCGCGCACGCGCCGATCCATCTGCAGGTGTTCACCGATGACGCCAAAGACCTCGAAATGCTGCTGCTGAACGACGGCATCCGTTTCGACGTCGCCGAAATTGCCCACTTCGCCGGCCGCAACGATGTCCCGGCACTCACTTTCCATTGGCAGCAGGATCTGCCCATCCTGTTGTCGGTCTATCGCTACGACGACCTGCGCGGCGCGCTGCGGCGGCAGAAGCCGACCCACGGCGGCGTCGGCCGCGCCGAGCGCGGCGGCCTCGCCGCGGTGCGCGAACTGATAGCCGGCGAGGGTCCGGCGGCGCTTGCAGCCGATCAGGGGGGGCAGGCGCCGTGAACCGACCCCGGCTTCCGCGTCGGGCGGTGCTCGGGGTCGCGGCCCTGGCCGGTCTGGCCGGCGCAGGACTGTCCTGGTGGCGCTGGCAGGAACTGCAGCAGGCAGAACGTGCCACCGGCGAGGCGGTGACACTCTTCTACCAGCAGATCCTGCCGGACTCGGAAGGGCGCGTGTTCAAGTTCGACCAGCTGCGGAACCACCAGGTGGTCGTCAATGTCTGGGCAACCTGGTGCGCGCCATGCATCGAGGAAATGCCGGAGTTGTCGGCTCTCGCCACGGAACTTCAGTCTTCGGGGACGCGTTTCCTGGGTGTCGGCGTCGACAACCAGGACGCGATCGCCAGATTCTCGCGGCGGGTGCCGGTGAGTTATCCCCTGGTGGTCGCCAATGCAACTGGCGCCTTTTTGGCGGCAAAGTTCGGCAACGTCGCCGGTGGACTCCCCTACACTGTGGTAATTGACCCCGCCGGCCGGGTCAAAACGAAAATTCTTGGCCGAGTCAACGTCGACTCCTTGCGTAAAGTGCTAAAGTCTTGAGAAGTGCACTGACCGGCTTTGATCTTGGTCCGATCTGCTTCTAAAACTACAATCCTTGTCCTGCATGGCCCAAACCTGAACCTGTTGGGCACTCGTGAACCGGCGGTCTATGGCAGCACCACCCTGGCGCAGATCGATGAGCGATTGGCCGGGCTGGCTCGGGCTGCGAATGTCGGGCTGCAATCGTTTCAGAGTAATCATGAAGGCGGCCTCATCGACCGGTTACATGCGGCCCGGGACGAGCAAGTTGCTTTCATCATCGTCAATCCCGCCGCTTTCACGCACACCAGCGTCGCAATTCGCGATGCGCTGGCGGCATTGGCGGTGCCGTTCGTGGAGGTCCATCTCTCGAACGTCCACCGCCGGGAGGCGTTTCGGCATCATTCATATTTTTCGGACCTGGCGGAGGCGGTAATCGCAGGCCTGGGGCCTTACGGCTACGAGGCCGCCTTCAACTATGCGCTCGCCCAATTAGGCAGGAATCAGCGAACCGGTACATAGCAAACCGGGAACTAGGCGATCCGCGAGCGGGTTCCCCTCATTGAACGGCGGATCCAGGCGAACGACGACAGGTCGTCCTGGGCCACCACATCAGGGTCGGAGCCCGACATCCGGGGCGCGGACCCACCGGGACGCTCGACGTCTGGCCCGGCGACCGGATCCGGCGGCAGCGCCAGACCTGGAACTAAGAGATCAACAGAAAGGCAAAAGCAATGGATCTTCGCAAACTCAAGACGCTGGTCGATCTGGTCGCCGAATCGGGGATATCAGAACTCGAAATCACCGAGGCCGAAGGCCGGGTCAGGATCGTCAAGGCGCCACCGGCGCCCGCACCCCAGCAGTACCACGCGCCCCCGATGCCGATGTCGCCGGTGATGGCGTCGGCCCCGTCGGGTGGCAGCCCCGGGATCGCGACCGGACCGGAACCGGTCCAGGTGATGTCCAAGGGCCAGGTCGTCAAATCCCCCATGGTCGGCACTCTGTATCGCGCGCCAAACCCGGAAAGCAGTACGTTCGTCGAGATCGGCAGCCAGGTCAAGATCGGTGACACCCTTTGCATCATCGAAGCGATGAAGCTCATGAACGAGATCGAGTCCGAGTTTGCAGGCACGGTCAAGGAGATCCTGGTTGAGAACGGCCAGCCGATCGAATACGGACAACCGCTGTTTGTCATCGAATAGCCGCCGCCCTCCGCCATGTTCGAAAAGATCCTGATCGCCAATCGCGGCGAAATCGCGCTGCGTGTGCAGCGAGCCTGCCGTGAGATGGGCATTCGCACCGTCGTGGTTCATTCCGAGGCCGATACCGAGGCGAAGTACGTCCGGCTGGCAGACGAGTCAGTCTGCATCGGACCGGCCGCGTCGCGCGACAGCTACCTCAACATCCCGGCCATCATCAGCGCCGCCGAGGTCACCGATGCCGAGGCGATCCATCCCGGTTACGGCTTTCTCTCGGAGAACGCGGATTTCGCGGAACGCGTAGAGCGCAGCGGCTTCGTCTTCATCGGGCCGCGGCCGGAGTCCATTCGCCTGATGGGAGACAAGGTCTCGGCCAAGGACGCCATGAGGAAGGCCGGCGTGCCGGTGGTACCCGGCTCCGAAGGAGCGCTGCCCGACGATCCGAAGGAGATACTCGCCACCGCGAAGGCCGTCGGCTACCCGGTGATCATCAAGGCGGCCGGCGGCGGCGGCGGCCGCGGCATGCGCGTGGTCCACACCGAGGCCGCGTTGCTCAACGCGGTGTCGATGACCCGCAGCGAAGCGCAGGCAGCCTTCAGCAACCCCGCCGTGTACCTGGAACGGTTCCTGGAGAACCCGCGCCACATCGAGATCCAGATTCTCGCGGACGAGCATCGCAATGCCGTCTACCTCGGCGAGCGCGACTGTTCCATGCAGCGGCGCCACCAGAAGGTCATCGAGGAGGCGCCCGCCCCTGGGATTGCGCGACGGGTCATCGAAAAGGTCGGACTGCGCTGCGTGGAAGCCTGCAAGAAGATTGCCTACCGCGGCGCCGGCACCTTCGAGTTCCTCTACGAGAACGGCGAGTTCTTCTTCATCGAGATGAACACGCGGGTGCAGGTCGAACATCCGGTCACCGAAATGATCACCGGGATCGACATCGTCCAGGAACAGATCCGGATCGCCGCCGGAGAGCGCTTGCGCTTCAAGCAGCGCGACATTCAGATCCGCGGCCATGCCATCGAATGCCGCATCAATGCCGAGGATCCATACAAGTTCACGCCGTCGGCCGGTCGGATCACCAACTGGCACCCGCCCGGCGGGCCGGGCACGCGCGTCGATTCCCACGCCTACAACAACTACTTCGTCCCCCCCTACTACGACTCGATGATCGGCAAGGTGATCTGCTATGGCGACACCCGTGAGCAGGCACTGCGGCGCATGCAGATCGCCCTCTCCGAAATGATCGTGGAGGGCATCCTCACCAATATTCCCTTGCACCGTGAGCTGATGATCGACGCCCATTTCGTCGCGGGCGGGACGTCCATTCATTACCTGGAGAAGGCGCTCGCGCTGCGGCGATGACGCAGCAGTGGCTCGAGGCGGTGGTCGAGGTGGCCCGTGACGAGGCGGAAGCCTGGGCGGACGCCTGCCTCGAGGCGGGCGCGCTCAGCGTGAGAGCCGAGGACGCCGACGCGGACTCCGCGGATGAACAACCCCTGTTCGGCGAGCCGCGGATGGCGCACGACCCGACCGCAGCGAAAGACCTGCCCGGTTTCGGCTGGGAGCGGACCCGCCTGGCGGTCATGCTCGACGGCGGCACGGACCCGCAGGCACTGGTGAACACGGTTGCCGCCGCCCTGGGCCGGCCTGCGCCCCCACTTGAAACCGTGTCGGTGATCCAGGAACAGGACTGGGTCCGCGCAACCCAGGCGCAGTTCACGCCGATCCCGATCGGGGAACGCCTGCTGGTCGTTCCAAGCTGGCATCTCGCGCAGTTGCCGGCGGAGCAAAGCGGACGGGTGGCGCTGATCATCGATCCCGGCCTGGCCTTCGGCACCGGCAGCCACCCCACCACCCGCATGTGCCTGGAGTGGCTGGAACAGGCAGACCTCGCCGGCAAGCGCGTGATCGACTACGGTTGCGGCTCCGGCATTCTCGCGATTGCCGCCGCCAAGCTGGGCGCGGCGCGGGCGATCGGCATCGACATAGATCCCCAGGCACTGGCCAGCGCGCAGCAGAACGCCCAGGTCAACCAGGTCGAGCTTGAGCTGCAGTCCAGCGCCGACCCGCTGCCGCCGCCAGCCGATATCGTAGTGGCCAACATCCTCTCCAATCCGCTGAAGCTGCTGGCGCCGATGCTGGCGTCGCTGGTTGCACCCGGCGGCGCCCTCGTGCTTTCCGGCGTGCTCGAACGGCAGATCGAGGAAGTGTCCGTGTTCTACGATGAGAGCGTGGCAGTGGCACCGTGGCGAACACAGGACGGTTGGGTGTGCCTTGCAGGAAAGCGGGCCGTCGGCGGCGGCGCTGCGGATCGCCGGCAGTAAGATAGCGGCATGGCGCTCGCAACCACCTGCCCGCAGTGCAAGACCAGTTTCAAGGTCATACCCGACCAGCTCAAGCTGCGGCGCGGACTGGTGCGATGCGGGGTGTGCCAGCATGTGTTCTCCGGGATCGACTACCTGCGCTATGTCGACGATTCCGGCAAGGCCCGCCAGAAAGCGGCCTCGGGTCCGGCCGCCTCGGCCGGCACGCCGGGGTCGGCGCGTTCGCGCCAGGCCGACGGTGCGCGCGCCTCGTCGTCCCGGGATTCGCCGCCCGGCGCGCGCGCGGGATCGGCCCGGCCCGCAGCCGGCATCGACGCCGGAGCGGCCTCTCCGCAGACGGTGATCGCGGCCGACGACGAGCTGAAAACCGCGTTCTTCCTCTCCGACAGCACTTTCGGACCCTATTCCCAGACGCGTCCCCAGGACGTCGTGCCGCCGCGTTCGATCGTAGCGCGAGACGAGCGCGCGCCCACGCAGGCGCCTGACGCTCCGCGGCCGGCATCCGACCCCGCGGCGCAATCCGTGCACGAATCGAAGGCACGGCAGCCGGCAGACCGGGACGCGACGGTGGGCCCGCCGACCCGGCTCCCAGGCCGATCGCGCACGGCGACGGCTGCGGACGGTGCCGGCGGCTCCCGCCGCCATCGCAGCCGCAGCAGCCTGCTGGGCCCGGCGGAAGAGGACGACCCGGAGGTGGCCGCCGCCAACCAGCTCGCCCGCCAGGCGAAGGAGGCGTTTCGCGGCGCCCCGGGCAGCAAGCGCACCTCGCGTTCGCACTCATCGCGCTGGCCGGCTTTCGGCGAGGGGCACGTGCCGTTCGAGGACCTCAGCGCCTACTTCGCCGATCCCCGTCGCCGGTACGTGGTGATCGGCCTGGTGGTGCTGGCGCTGTTGCAGTTGTCGCTGCTGTTCCGCAGCGAGATCGCCAGCCGCGCACCGGTGCTGCGACCGGTGGTGGCGGTCCTTGCCGCTGCTTTCGGGATGAGCGTGGACCCGATGCGCAGCCTTTCCTCGTTGTCGATCGAGTCCTTCGAGCTCCAGGCGACCGGCCGCGAGGACCACCTGGCCCTCAACGCCGTCCTGCGCAACCGCGATGGCCACACGGTACGCTGGCCGGCCATGGAACTCACCCTGACCGACCAGGGCGGCGCCGTCGTGGTCCGCAAGGTCATCCTGCCCGGCGACTACCTCAATCGCAGTGTCTCCCAGGACGGATTGAACGGCCGCAGCGAATGGCCGATCCGCATCAACCTCGACCCGGACGGACCCCAGCTCGCCGGCTATTCGGTCGCCCTCTTCTACCCCTGACTGCGCTCCCTACGCAGTCTCATCGGATCGACTCTCCATGTCACGACGCGTTCTCATCAGCGGCTCGGTAGCCTTCGACACAATCATGGTCTTCGATGGCCACTTCAAGGACCACATCCTGCCGGACCGGGTCCACATGCTGAACGTCTCGTTCCTCACACCGCAACTCAAGCGCGAAGCCGGCGGCTGTGCCGCCAACATCGCCTACAACCTGAGCCTGCTCGGCGGTGAAGCGGCGATCCTCGCCGCTGTCGGAGAGGACGGCGCCGACTACGTCCGGCAACTGGCCGGCCGCGGCATCGACGTGAGCCAGGTCAAGGTGATCAGGGCGCTCTACACGCCGCAAGCGTTCATCACCACCGACCTCTCGGACAATCAGATCACGGCCTTTCACCCGGGCGCGATGAGCGAAGCGCATCAGGCCGACGCCGCCAGCCTGGCGCCGGCTGCCTGGGGCATCGTGTCGCCCAACGGCAAGCAGGCCATGCTCGATCATGCCCGGCAGTACGTCGAGCTGAAGATCCCCTCGATCTTCGACCCGGGCCAGGGGTTGCCGATGTTCAGCGGCGAGGAACTGCGGGCCCTGATTCATTCGGCCACGGCGCTGACGGTGAACGACTATGAATTCAGCCTGGTCTGCGACAAGACCGGCTGGGGCGAAGCCGAACTGGCACGCGCGGCCGGCACGCTGATCGTCACCCGAGGCGCGGAGGGCTCTCACCTGTACCGGCAGGACAAGGAGCGGGAGACGATCAAAGCGGCGCCTGCCGGCACGGCCATCGATCCCACCGGATGCGGCGACGCCTATCGCGGCGGCCTGCTCTACGGTCTCGCCGAGGGCTGGGACTGGTCGCGCTGCGCGATGCTCGGCAGCGTCATGGGCGCCATCAAGATCGAAAGCCAGGGACCCCAGAACCATGCTCCGGATCGGGCGGCCATCGCCGCCCGCTTCGAGTCAGCCTACGGCAGCGAACCCTGGCAGTCCTGAGCGTCGGTCGGATCCACGCCATAGTCCTCACCGGCCTGCCGCGGGGACACATAGCCGTTTCGCAGATCGCGCCCCAGCAGTTCCTGGTCGCGCTCAGCCGGGTCACCGTACCCGCCGCCGCCAGGCAGTTCAAGGACAAGGCGGCGCCCCGCCGGCACTGCCGCCTGCGAACTCTTGCCGCGCAGTGGCGTGCCGTCGTCCAGATGCACCGCGCCGGCGAGTCCCTGGCCACCACCGGCACGACCGGCAGCAGGATGGGCGATGCGGTCGAACATGGCATTGAAACGGATCTCGTAGCCCTCGGCCGCGCCGATCTCGATCACCTGGCCGAGCCCGCCGCGCAGCCGTCCGGCCCCGCCGGAGTCCGGCCGCAGTTCCTTGCGCCAGACGACGATCGGGCCGACCTGTTCGGTGGCTTCGATCGACATGGTTCGGACTCCGCTCGGGAAGGCGGTCGCACTGAGGCCATCCAGCGCGGGGCGGGCGCCACCGCCGCCGCTGTTGAACATCAGGATTTCGGCCCGTCGTCCCCGCCCGTCAGCGGCAAGGTCGACCGGCCGGGCGCTGATATGGATGTTCCAGAGCGTGCCCGCTCCCTCCGCCGGAATGCGATCCGGCAGGAAGTTGTGAAGAGCTCCCAGCACCAGGTCGGGGATGAAATGACCCAGAACGTGACGCACCGCCACCGGTGCCGGCCGCAGGGCGTTCAGGATGCAGCCAGGGGGCGCCTCGACCTCGAACGGCGCCAGCGAGGCGGCATTGTTCGGAATCTCCGGCGCCAGTGCGCACTTGAGACCGTAGCAGGCATACGCCTTGGTGTAGATCAGCGGCACGTTGATGCCGAAGCGGCTGACCGGCGACGTGCCGGCGAAATCGGCGACGATCCGATCGTGCTCGATCCGCAGGTCTACCGCAATCGTGATCGGTTCATCGTAGCCGTCGAGCACCATCCGGTTTCGATAGCGGCCGGTGGCCAGCGCGGCGATCTTCTCCAGCGTCGCCCGCCGACTGTGGGTCAGGATGAAGTCACCCAGGTCCTGCAGGTCCTCGAGCCCGAATTCGTCCAGCATGGCCATCAACCTGCGCTGCCCGACCTCGTTGCAGGCCGCCAGCGAGTAGATGTCGCCGACGACCTGGTCGGCCTCGCGCACGTTGTTGCGCACGATCAGGACCAGGTCCCGGTTCACCTGTCCGCGCTGCGCGAACTTCATGATCGGAATGAACAGGCCTTCCTCGTAGACTTCGCGCGCATCGGGACCGAACCCGCGACCGCCGATGTCGACCACGTGGGCCGTGCAGGCGAAATAGCCGATCAGGCGACCGCTGCGAAACGTCGGCGTCACCACCGTGATGTCGTGCAGGTGGCCGGTGCCCTTCCACGGATCGTTGGTGATGTAGACGTCGCCCTCGAAGATCTCGGCGGGACCGATGTCACGGATGAAATGGCCGACCGCCTCGGCCATGGCATTGACGTGCCCGGGCGTACCGGTGACCGCCTGCGCCAGCATCAGGCCGGCGTTGTCGAAGACCCCGGCCGAGAGGTCGCCGGCCTCGCGCACGCTGGTGCTGAAGGCGGTGCGCACCAGGGTCAGCGCCTGCTCCTCCACGACTGAGATCAGCCGGTTCCACATCACCTGCATGTGGATGTCGGCCATCGAATCGGGCACCCCGGCTTGCGGGGCTGCCGGCCTGCCGGCGCCGGTTGCCTTGTCGGCTGGAGATCTGCTCATGTGGTTGTCCTCGAACTTTCCCGCTCGACTGCCTGGACCAGCAGGCAGCCGTCGTTCTGCACGACCGCCTCGAAACCGGCGGTGAGGATGGTGGAGGTCTCGCGCTCGGCGATCACCGCCGGTCCGGCGACGCAGGCGCCGGTTGCGAGTTCCTCGCGATTGAAGATCGCCGCGTCGGCGAAAGTACGGCTGGCGGCGTCGAAGAGTTCGCGCCGGCCATGCGGTTGCGGCCGGCTCAAGGCTGCGACCTCCGCGATCGGCTCAACCGGCGGCCGCGGGGAACTGGCCTTCACGGACCAGCTGACGATCTCGGCATCCAGGCCGTCGATCGGGCGGCCGAAGAAGCGGCGATAGGCGGCTTCAAAGCTGTCCTTCAGGCTCGCGCGGTCGCCGTCGACAAAACGCCTTTGCACCGCGACGTCCACCGGAATTTCCCACCCCTGGCCCGCATAGCGCATGTAGGCAGTCCGCTCCAGTTGCGCCTGCCCTTGCTCCATCCCCTGGCGGGCGAAGGCGACTGCCTCCTCGGTGAGGCTCTCCAGCAGCCGGTTGATCGACTCGGCGTCGAATTCGCTCAAACGCATGAAGGCACTGCGGGCCGCCTCGAATCCGAACGGTGCCCGCAGGAACCCGATGGCCGAGCCGACCCCGGCGCCGGGCGGCACCAGGAAGCGACGTATCCCGAGTTTTTCGCACAGCCGGGCTGCATGGACCGGGCCGGCACCGCCGAAGGTGATCATGGTGTAGTCGGCGATGTCGCGGCCACTTTCGACGGCATGCACCCGCCCGGCGTTGGCCATGTTCTCGTCCACGACCTCCGAGACGCCATAGGCAGCCATCGGCACATCCAGCGCCAGCGTTTCACCGACGTCTCGCTGCAGGGCCTCCTGCGCCAGCCGCGGGTCGAGAGCCATTGCGCCGCCGGCAAAGTACGCCGGATCGAGCCGGCCGAGAAGAAGGTCGGCATCCGTCACCGTGGCCCGGGTGCCGCCCCGCTGGTAGCAGGCCGGACCCGGTTCGGATCCGGCGCTCTTGGGGCCGACACGGATCTGGCGCATGACGTCGATGCCGGCGATCGAACCACCCCCGGCGCCGATCTCCACCATCTCCACCACCGGAACGGAGATAGGCATGCCGCTGCCCTTGCGGAACCGGTAGGTCCGCGCGACTTCGAAGGTCTTGGCGGTTTTCGGGTCGAAGCCGTCGATCAGGCAGATCTTGGCCGTGGTGCCGCCCATGTCGAAGGACAGAACCGACTCCAGGCGGTAGCGCCGCGCAATGTCGGCGGCGAAGATCGCGCCGCCGGCGGGTCCTGACTCCACCAGCCGGACCGGGAACTCGGCAGCGGTCTCGACCGAGATGATGCCGCCGCCGGAATGCATCATCAGCACCGGACAGGCGGCGCCGGCCTGCCGCAGCGACGCGACCAGCCGGTCGAGATAGGACTTCATGATCGGCTTCACGTAGGCATTGGCGCAGACCGTGTTGAAGCGCTCGTATTCGCGCATCTGCGGCGACACCTCGGATGACACGGAGATCGAGAGCCCCGGCATCCTCTGCTCCAGCACCTCACGCATCCGGCGCTCATGGACGTCGTTGACGTAGCTGTGCATGAAACCGATGGCGACGCTGTCGTAGCCGCCGTCCTGCACGGCTGCGGCGACGGCAGCCATGTCGGACTTGACGGCCGGACGCAGCACACGGCCCCCGGCATCGATCCGCTCGTCGAGGACGAAGCGGTCGCAGCGCTCGATCAGGGGCGGCGGCAGCGTGATATTGAGGTCGTATTGCTCGAATCGGCTTTCGGTGCGCATCTCGATCACATCGCGAAAGCCGGCGGTGGTCACGAAAGCCGTCCGGGCGCCGCTGCGCTGGATCAGCGCATTGGTCGCCAGGGTCGTGCCGTGGATGATCATTCCGATATCGGCGATACGCAGGTTCGCCTGCGCTGCGACGTCCTGCAGGACTGCCAGGATGGCGCGCTCGGGCGCCTCATAGTCGGTGAGGATCTTGGCCGAGACGAGCTTGCCGTCGCGCTCCAGGGCAACGTCTGTGAAGGTCCCGCCGATGTCGATGCCTACCCGTGCCGCTCGTTGTCCGGACTGCACTGTCAATTCTCCCGAAGGTTGCCGTGCATTGACGTCACCATTGTGCCGGTGTTGACGTTGCCCCCAGGCGCGCGCCGCGCGGGCGGGCCGGGAGGCGATCCGAAGCTCCTAGGTCTAGTGCCCGACCAGCATGGGCACGCTGCCCGGATGCACGAATGCCAGCAGGACCTGGATCAGGAGGATCGCCACCAGTGGCGAAAGGTCGAAGTTCCCGACCAGGGGAATGATCCTGCGGATCGGCGACAGGATCGGGTCGGACATCTGGTTCAGCGCCGGTGCAAGCGGTGCGTAGGGGTTGATCAGCGAGATGATGGCCATCAGGATGATGATCCCCATCATCAGGTAGAGCGACCAGCGGATCAGCCAGATGAATCCGAGCAGCAGGACCGCGCCCGGATTCGGGGTGCGGCCGTTCAGCACGAAAAACAGCAAGGAAACGAGCAACGCCACCAGCAGGCCGGCGATGGCGCTGGGCCAATCCATCGCCCGCGTGGGCTTGACCAGCCGACCGAGGGGCTTGACCAGCCAGTCGGTCAGCGCGTTGACGAACTGCGAAACCGGGTTGTGTGGATTGAGGTGTACCCGCCAGGCATAGGCTCGAAGCACGCAGGCGCTGGCAAACAGGCTGCCCACGGTTTCTATCAGCATCCAGATGATCGGGTTCATGGCGATGATGATTCTCGCACAAAAAAAATCGCGCCCGATGGGCGCGAACCTGGCTGGGAAGTGCCGCCGCGACATTCAGCGGCGGCGTACTGGTTATAGTTCTTCTTGGAAAAACAGAACGCGGTTTACTACGGACGATTGCCCGTGGGGAACGGCCATGCGGCGGCCGGAGCAGCTGCCGCCGGCGCGGACGCCGGGGAAGCATTTGCCGCGGAATCGGCCCGCTTCTTGGCTGCCGGCTTCTTGGCTGCCGGCTTCTTGGCGGCCTTCTTGGCAGGCTTCTTCGCAGGCTTCCTGGCAGCAGGCTTCTTCGCGGCTTTCTTCGCCGCTTTTTTCGCCGGCTTCTTGGCTGCTTTCTTCGCGGCCTTCTTTGCCGGCTTCTTCGCAGACTTCTTCGCTGCCTTCTTCGCAGGCTTCTTCGCGGCTTTCTTGGCTGGCTTTTTCGCCGCCTTCTTGGCAGCAGGCTTCTTGGCTGCCTTCTTCGCAGGCTTCTTCGCCGCCTTCTTCGCTGCAGGTTTTGCCGCTTTCTTCGCTGGCTTCTTCGCCGACTTCTTGGCCGCCGGCTTCTTGGCTGCAGCCTTCTTCGCCGCCGGCTTCTTCACCGCCTTCTTGGCTGCGGGCTTCTTGGCGGCTGCCTTCTTGGCGACAGGCTTCTTGGCGGCCTTCTTGACTGCGGGCTTCTTGGCGGCT
>JBBRJB010000014.1:0-13834 GCA_038220085.1 Burkholderiales bacterium | reverse complement strand
GACCAGCGGCGAGGTCAGTGCGCTGATCGAAAAGCAGGTGTCGGCGAGCCAGAAGCAACTCCTGGACTCGGTCGATACGCTGGCCAAGAGCGCGCCAGCCGGCTCCGAAGGCGCCGTCAATGCGTTGCGTCAAAGCGTGGTCACCGCCAACGCCGCCTACGAGCAGGTGAACGTCGCCAGCAAGCAGGTGTTTGACATGATCGAAGCCAATTTTGCAGGTGCGTCCAAGGCCTCTGCCGGCAAGAAGAAGTAAGCCCAGTACTCACAGCAAGCGCAGCATCGCTTTCGGGCGAGGTTGAGAAAAAGCCGGCGCAAGCCGGCTTTTTCTCGTCTTCGGCTCGTCGGTGATGTCGTCGGGCAACGGATTCAGGCAGTCGGGCGGGAGCGGCAGCCCGTTCATCTGCAGCCGCAGCCGCCATTCATCCGGCGTAAAGCCCCGTCCGGCCAGGGACCGGTGGCTCCAATCGCCGGCTCCCGGTGCAATGCTGCTCATGAAGCGACTTTTGTCACGCGTCATGCGTCAACGGCAGCGGCACTTGGTCCTCGGCGCGCTCGGGGGGCTGATGATGATCGCGGCCTGTACGTCGGTAGTGCCGCCTGCCGACATCGCGACATCGCCGACTCCGGTGCAGGTGGAGCCGATCGCTTCCTCGCAGAATCCCACGGCCCGCCTGGTGCCGCTTCCGGGCCGGCCACCGCCGGCCGCCTCCGGCCGGCGGCTTCAGGCCACTTCGGTCCGGCCGGCGGGGAGCGCTTTCCGCGGTGGCGCGCCGGCACCGGAGGCTGCGCCGCCGGAGCACGCGATGTCGCCGCCGGATGCGGCGCTGCAGGCCTTGATAAACGGTGCAGCCGACGACCTCGCCCTGGCAGCGCCGCCGATCGCCGGGCCTCTTCCGAAGCGCGAACCCCTGGCGACGCAGGCCAACCGGCCGTATCGCCTGCGAGGTCGCCGCTACTTGCCGATGACCGAGATCAAACCGTTTCGCCAGCGTGGGGTGGCGTCCTGGTACGGCCGACCCTTCCACGGTCGGCGCACGGCCACGGGCGAGCGTTACGACATGCACTCGATGTCGGCGGCTCACCCCACGCTGCCCTTGCCCTCGTACGTCAAGGTGACCAACCTGCGCACCGGCACCAGCGTGATCGTACGAGTCAACGACCGCGGCCCATTCGCTCACGATCGCATCATTGATCTCTCGCACGCCGCCGCCCGGCACCTGGATCTTGTCGAAGGCGGGCTCGCGGCGGTCGAACTCAACCTGATCGTGCCGCAACCGGCGGGTATCGAGACGCCGGCGCCGCTGGCCAACGCGAAGAACTAGGAGCCGACAGGCTCCCAGGAGCCTGCGCGGCAGAAGGAGGGGGGCGCGCCGGGTCGAGACGAGAGGCCAGACGAGGCGCCGATGAGGCGGTGTGGTTGATCCCACACAACGAGTCGGCAACGACGGATGGCCCCTCGTATCGGCCCGGCCCTTCGGGTTGGGCCCGCAAGGGGGCGCATGCGGCGTTGCCGAACCCGGTCGATAGCTCTGCTATCGACCGGAACCGGCGCCTTGCCTGCACCCCCTTGCATGCCCAACGCGCCCCCCTCCTTCTGCCGCGCAGGCTCCTAGGCCGCCTCGAACGAGTCTGCCTGCGCCTTGGGCCAGTAAAAGCGATAGACAGCAGGCTCGACCTCGCCGTTCAGCAATTCGCCCGGCTTGAGCATCGGGAAGATATTGGAGAACAGCTGGATCCGCTCGCCGGACACCCGCCGCACGATATGCTCGGGACTGATCTGCGACGGATGGGTCAGTCCGGCAGCCGCCACCAGTTCGGCCAGAGCCGCCAGGGTGTTGCGGTGAAAATTGGCCACCCGCTCGGCCTTGTCCGGCACCACCAGCGCCCGTTGGCGCACCTGGTCCTGGGTCGCGACGCCCGTCGGACAGCGATCGGTATGGCAGGACAGCGACTGGATGCAACCGAGCGCGAACATGAAACCGCGCCCGGAGTTGCACCAGTCCGCGCCGATCGCCATGGCCCGCGCCACGTCGAAGGCGGTGACGATCTTGCCGGCGGCGCCGATGCGGACCCGATCCCGCAGGTTGAGCCCGACCAGGGTGTTATGCACCAGCAGCAGGCCCTCGTGCATCGGCGCGCCGATGCGGTCCATGAACTCCGCGGGCGCGGCGCCGGTGCCGCCTTCCTTGCCGTCCACCACGATGAAATCCGGCGTGATGCCGGTCGCCAGCATCGCCTTGGCGATGGCGAACCATTCCCAGGGGTGGCCGATCGCGAGCTTGAAGCCGGTCGGCTTGCCGCCCGAGGCCTGGCGCAGACGATCGAGAAACTGCAGCAGCCCGATCGGAGTCGAAAACGCCGAGTGCGAGGCGGGCGAGACGCAGTCGACGCCGACCGGCACGCCACGCGCCGCCGCGATCTCGCGCGTCACCTTGGGACCGGGCAGCATGCCGCCATGGCCCGGCTTGGCGCCCTGCGACAGCTTTATTTCAACCATTTTGACCTGCGGCCGGGAGGCGTTGGCGATGAAGCGCTCCTCCGAGAACGAGCCGTCGTCATTGCGGCAGCCGAAGTAGCCCGAGCCGATCTCCCAGATCAGGTCACCGCCGTGCTCGCGGTGATAGCGCGAGATGGACCCTTCGCCGGTGTCGTGGGCGAAGCCGCCGGCCTTGGCGCCCTTGTTGAGTGCCAGGATGGCATTGGCCGACAGCGAGCCGAAACTCATCGCCGAGATATTGAACACCGACATGCTGTAGCTTTGCGAGCAGGCCGATCCGCCGACCATCACCCGGAAGTCGTGGCTGACGACCTGAGTCGGCGAGAGGGAATGGTTGATCCACTCGTAGCCTGAGGCGTAGACATCCTGCTGGGTGCCGAAAGGACGTTTGTCCAGTTCCCTCTTGGCCCGCTGATAGACGATGGCGCGCTGCTGCCGGCTGAAGGGCATGCCGTCGGTGTCCGATTCGAACAGGTACTGGCGCAATTCCGGCCTGACATACTCGAACAGGAAGCGCAGGTGTCCCAGGATCGGATAGTTGCGCAGGATCGAATGGCGTTGCTGTACCAGGTCGTGGATGCCGACGGCGGACAGCACCAGTGCAAGCAGGAACCAGCCACCCGCCACCGCGCCGGCGAGCCAGGCGACCGCCAGCAACAGCGTGATCAGCAGCGCCAGGAGAACCGGCAGGAATCGGGTCTGCTCGAGCAGGGCGAGCGAGCCGCGGAGATTGACTGGCATATGTGAGCTCGCCCTAGTCTAGGAGGCTGTCGGGGAATGAATCGGGGTCATGATCTGACGGCCTCCTCTGCTATTGCGACGACGCGATCATCTGCGTCAGGCGCTCGGTGGTTCCGACCAGGCTGCGCAGCGCCTGGGGGCTACAGCCGGCGTTCTGCCGGGGCAGCGAGGTCGTCAGCAGGTTCCACTGGGCGTTGTACTGAACCCAGGCGAGTTTCGCAAGTCGCTGTTCCTGGGCGGCGAGCCAGCGGTTGAAGTCGGCGCTGATCGCGGCGATCCGGTCGGGGCGCGCCAGGTCGCGCCGCCAGCAGCCGAACAGGCCCTCCTTGGCCAGTTGCTGCAGGTTCTGCAACTGCCAGCGCCGGTCGAGCAACGGGTGCGACTGCGGCGCAATACCGGTCAGCGCGTGGAGCTGCGCGGCGATGTCGTCGCCGATGTCACTCATCAGGGCGCCGATTTCCGGCGACGGCCGGGTGAAGGTGGCATCCCGGATCGAGCGCCAGCGTTGCTGCAATCGCTTGCCGTCGGCCGCCGCGAGCCCCTTGCCGCCACGGCGCAGCAACCGCGCCAGCAGGGTGTCGAAATCTTCGCGGCCCTGCCGCAGGCGTTCGCCCGCTTCCGCCGGATCGACCTCCAGGCCCACCTGGGCATAGGCCCGCAGTGTCAGGGACAACTGCCCGAGGCTGTCGGCCAGCAGCATCGCCTGGCGCGTCCGGGCGTCCTGGGCCGCAGCGGCGGCCGGCGCGAGCAGGGCCGACACTGCCGAGGCCAGCAGGGCGATGACGACGGAACGCCTTCCGGTGCCGCGTCGGACGCTGGCAGAGTCGATGGCAAGCCCTCCTTCGATCCGGACGTTCCGGCCAGTCACGGTTGCCGGATCTTACGGCCGGGTGAGCGCGAGCGCTGGGGCATCGGACGTGCGGGGCTCCAGCGTGGCAATGACACCACCGCCCAGGCACACCTCGCCGTCGTAGACGACCGCCGATTGTCCCGGCGTCACGGCCCACTGGGGAGCCTCGAAGTCGATCCGCAGGCCGCCGGCGCTCACCGTCGCAGTGGCGGCGGCATCGGACTGGCGGTAGCGCGCCTTCACGCCGTAGCGGCGTCCCGGCTCAGGCGGCGGGCCGATCCAGTGGACATCCTGGCCCTGCAGGGTCTGCGACAAAAGCCAGGGATGGTCGTGCCCCTGCACAACGACCAGGGCATTGGACCCCAGGTCTTTTCGCGCCACGTACCAGGGATCGCCCCGGCTGTCCCGTTGTCCGCCGATGCCGATGCCCTTGCGTTGGCCGAGGGTGTAGAAAGCCAGCCCGATATGCTCGCCGATCCGGGTGCCGCGGTCATCCAGGATCGGCCCCGGCCGGCTCGGCAGGTACCTGCCCAGGAACTCCCGGAACGGGCGTTCGCCGATGAAGCAGATGCCGGTCGAGTCCTTCTTGGCGGCATTCGGCAGGCCGATCGACGCGGCGATACGCCGCACTTCCGGCTTGCGCAGCGCGCCCAGGGGAAACATCGCCTTCGAAAGCTGCGTCTGGTCAAGCCGGTGCAGGAAGTAACTCTGGTCCTTGTCCGGATCTGCGCCTCGCAGCAGTTGCCATCGTCCATCTGCGGCCTGGCGCACGCCGGCATAGTGTCCAGTGGCGATCCGCGAAGCCCCCAGGCGGCCGGCGTGATCCAGGAAGGCCTTGAACTTGATTTCCGCGTTGCACAGGACATCCGGGTTCGGCGTGCGCCCGGCTGCATACTCGCGCAGGAACTCGGCGAAGACCCGGTCCTTGTACTGCGCCGCGAAGTTCACGGCCTCGAGATCGATGCCGATGACGTCCGCCACGCTGGCGGCATCGAGCCAGTCCTGGCGGGTGGAGCAGTACTCGCCGCCGTCGTCGTCCTCCCAGTTCTTCATGAAGAGTCCGACCACCTCATGTCCTTGCTGCTTGAGCAGCCAGGCGCTCACCGCGGAATCGACACCGCCCGAGAGGCCGACGACGACCCGGTCGCCCTTGACCGGGCTGGGGGCAGTGTCATGAACGAAAGGCAGATGGGACGGCATGGGTGACATTCTAAAGAGGCCGCGACCATAGACCACAGACAACGCGCGGTCACCCCGCCGTACCGCTATAGATGGCCGCTTGTTAGACTGTGGCCACTGGATGCCCCAGGAGTCTGTCCGAGGACGGGTCGGAAGCTGAGGGCCGGGCTGCGGTGCCCGCGGCGGCTCCGCACGCTAAAAAAAGGTGAATCAAATTATGAGAATCGGGGTCCCCAGGGAGCGCCGAGCCGGTGAAACCCGCGTCGCTGCCACGCCAGAGACCGTCAAGAAGCTCGTCGCCGCCGGCCACGAGGTCCTGGTGGAAAGCGACGCCGGCCAGGCGGCCAGCCAGCCCGACAGCGCCTACAAGGATGCGGGCGCGCGAATCGTCTCCGCGCGGGATGCGTTCACCACGGAAATGGTGATCAAGGTCAAGGCCCCGCTGGCCGAGGAACTGGCCACCCTGAAAGCCGGCACTGTGCTGGTCGGTATGATGAACCCGTTCGACATGGAGGGCCTGCAGAAGATCGCCGCAACCGGGGCCAGCGCGTTCGCGCTGGAAGCCGCGCCACGCACGACCCGGGCCCAGAGCATGGACGTGTTGTCCTCCCAGGCCAACATCGGCGGGTACAAGGCGGTGCTGCTCGCAGCCAACCTCTATCAGCGCTTCTTCCCGATGATGATGACCGCAGCCGGCACGGTCAAAGCGGCGCGCGTAATCGTCCTCGGCGCCGGGGTGGCCGGACTTCAGGCGATCGCGACGGCCAAGCGGCTCGGGGCGGTGATCGAGGCTTCCGACGTGCGCCCTGCGGTCAAGGAGCAGATCGAGTCGCTGGGCGCCAGGTTCATCGACGTACCGTATGAGACCGACGAAGAGCGCCAGATCGCCGAGGGGGTGGGCGGCTATGCGCGGCCCATGCCGGAGAGCTGGATGAAGCGCCAGGCCGCGGCGGTCGCGGAGCGCTTCAAGCAGGCGGATGTTGTCATCACCACGGCCCTCATTCCCGGGCGCAAGGCCCCGGTGCTGATCACCGAGGAGATGGTCAAGTCGATGAAGCCGGGATCGGTGATCATCGACATGGCGGTGGAGCAAGGCGGCAACTGTCCGCTGTCGGAGGTCGACGCGGTCGTGACCCGCCACGGCGTGACCATCGCGGGCGTCACCAACCTGCCCGCCCTGGTCGGTGCCGACGCGTCGGCGCTCTATGCGCGCAACGTGCTGGACTTTCTCAAGCTGGTTTTCGACGCGCAAGGGAAGTTCCACATCGACCCGGAAGACGACATCGTCAAGGCCTGCCTGGTCTGCGCGGACGGCAAGGTCCTGCGCGCCTGATCGCGGCCCGGCTGCAAGACCCCGCGATCCCGCCCACACCAATCACGACGACTGCGCGAGACAATTCATGGACAACCTCAATCCCACCGTCATCAACCTGATCATCTTCGTGCTGGCGATCTACGTCGGCTACCACGTCGTCTGGAACGTGACGTCGGCCTTGCACACGCCGCTGATGGCGGTGACCAACGCGATCTCTGCGATCATCATCGTCGGTGCGATGCTCGCGGCGGCGCTGACCGAAACCGCCCTCGGCAAGACGATGGGCGTCCTTGCCGTGACGCTGGCCTCGGTCAACGTCTTCGGCGGCTTCCTGGTTACCCGTCGCATGCTCGAGATGTTCAAGAAGAAGGAACCGCGCAAGGTGCTCGCGGCGAAGGGCGGGAAGTAGCCGCCGGTGACCCTCAAAGCCTTCCTGTTCCTGTTCGTGGTCACCCTGGCCGCCGTGGTGGCCGGCGCTTTCATCGCCGAGCGGCTGGTCGCACCCGGCCTGATGCGCGGCGCGCTGATCGCCGTTCTGGCTGGCCTGGTCGTCTTTCCAGCCGCGCGCTGGGCGGAGTATCGCGGCTGGATCAAGGGTGACTGGAGCCCGGGCGGCGAACTGCGCAAGGCGCAGGACGCCCGCAAGACCGAACAAACTGCCGCCGGCACGGATCGGAACGATCCGCCGGCCGGTGACCCTACCCCACCCGGAGATCCTCGGTGAGCCTCAATCTCGTCGTCCTGCTGTACCTGGTTGCCTCGATCTGTTTCATCCAGGCTCTCAAGGGCCTGTCTCACCCCACCACATCCCGGATCGGCAACACCTTCGGCATGGTCGGCATGGCCATCGCGGTGGTGACAACCATCGCGCTGATCCTCAAGCTGGAAGGCGACGCCGGGTCGCTGGGCCTGATCTGGGTGCTGATCGGCGTGGTCGCAGGCGGCACCGCCGGCACGCTGATGGCCCAGCGCGTGGAGATGACCAAGATGCCGGAACTGGTCGCCTTCATGCACTCGATGATCGGCCTTGCGGCGGTGTTCATCGCGATCGCAGCCGTGGCCGAGCCGTGGGCGTTCAACATCGTCGCCAAGGGCCAGCCGATCCCGGTGGGCAACCGGCTCGAACTGTTCATCGGCACCTTCGTCGGCGCGATCACCTTCTCGGGTTCGGTTATCGCCTTCGGAAAACTGTCCGGCAAGTACAAGTTCCGCCTGTTCCAAGGTGCGCCGGTGACCTTCCCCGGACAGCATCTGCTCAACCTGGCACTGGCCGTCGCCATGCTCGCCTGCGGCGCCTGGTTCTTCCTGACCCAGGAGTGGACCCCGTTCTGGCTGATGACGATCCTCGCTTTCGTGCTCGGCGTGCTGATCATCATACCGATCGGCGGCGCCGACATGCCGGTGGTGGTCTCGATGCTCAACAGCTACTCGGGCTGGGCGGCAGCTGGCATCGGCTTCTCGCTCAACAACCCGATGCTGATCATCGCCGGCTCGCTGGTGGGCTCGTCCGGTGCGATCCTGTCCTACATCATGTGCAAGGCGATGAATCGTTCGTTCTTCAACGTGATCCTGGGCGGCTTCGGTGGGGAAGCCAGCACCGCCGCCGCCGGCGGCGGCGAACAGCGCCCGGTGAAGTCCGGTTCGTCCGACGACGCCGCCTTCCTGCTGGCCAACGCGGACCGCGTGATCATCGTGCCGGGTTACGGGTTGGCAGTGGCCCGCGCCCAGCACCCGCTGAAGGAACTGACCGAAAAGCTGATCGCAAAGGGCATCCAGGTCAAGTACGCCATCCACCCGGTTGCCGGCCGGATGCCCGGCCATATGAACGTCCTGCTGGCCGAGGCGGAAGTGCCCTACGACCAGGTGTTTGAAATGGACGAGATCAACTCCGAGTTCGGCGACACCGACGTGGTGCTGGTGCTGGGCGCCAACGACGTGGTCAACCCGGCGGCCAAGGATCCGAAGTCGCCGATCGCCGGCATGCCGATCCTGGAGGCGCACAAAGCCCATCGCGTGATCGTCAACAAGCGCTCGATGGCCTCCGGCTACGCCGGACTGGACAACGAGTTGTTCTATATGGACAAGACCATGATGGTGTTCGGCGACGCCAAGAAGGTCGTCGAGCAGATGGTCAAGGCCGTCGATTGATGCCATCGAGGCGGCCCGGGTTGAATGCGGCGGCATTGGCGCTGCGGGCGGTAAAATTGCCTGAATCCATTCGACAGAGGCCGTGCAATGAATCAGACGATCAAGACCATCGACCATGACCGGGAGGGTTCCCTGGCTCGCACGGCGATGCTGGACTACGGCCTGCATATCGCCGGCTTGCTGCTGTCGGTCGGCATCCTGTCGGTGGTCGCGCTGATCATCAACTACGTGAAGCGGCCATCCTCGCGCGGCACGCTGTTCGAAAGTCACTTCACCTGGCAGATCCGAACCTTCTGGTGGACACTGTTCTGGCTGGTGGTGCTGGCCATCCCGGTGTTCCTCACCCTCGGGGTGTTCTCGTTCCTGTTCTTCCTGCCTGCGATCTGGTATCTGTACCGGATGATCAAGGGCATGCTCTACCTGAACGATCGCAAGCCCATGCCCGTCTGACTCAGCCAGGCGCGACGGCAACGGGATGGACGCCACAGCCAAGGAGATCCGCATGGAGAAGTGCACCAGCGCTGCGTCCCGGGACCGTCGCCGCAAGCTTATCCTCGGGACCGGCGCGGGGCTCTCTCTGGCCTCCCTTGGCCTGGGCGGCTGCGCCAGCCCGAAGTCGCAGGCCGCATCCGCCCGGCATTTCGAACCGCCGCGGGTGAGCGTCGGCGATCGCTGGGTCTACCGGGAAACCAACCGCTACAACGGTCTGCCGCTGGCCGAGGTCGAGGTCACCGTCACCGCGGCCGCGCCGCTCACCTGCAGCGTCAGGCGCAGGCGCAGCGACAGCACCGCGGGCGAAATCCACCGCGCCGATGCTGTCCTGGAGGAGGTCTATGACGGTCCCTGGGCGGTCGATCACGAGCCGACCTACGACATGACGCTGGACTTCTCCAAGCCGATGCCGCTGCTGCCGCAGTCGCTGCATGTCGGCGCGACGTCGCACGAGCGGACGCGCTACACCGTCAGCGGCTATTCCGGATCCTATCGCTGGTCGCAGCACCTGAAGGCGGTGGCGGTCGAGCGGGTCGCCACCCCCGGGGGCAGCTTCGAGTGCCTGCGGGTTCGCCGGATGATCTGGTTCGAGTACCCCGACGTCTTTCGCTTCGGCTCCGCCCGGGTCGACGATATCTGGTACGCACCCGAAGTCAACCGCTGGGTGCGGCGGGAATGGACCGGCGACTACCAGCACGAGAATGCCATGGATCCCAGGGGCGGCAGGCGCCGCGAAGACTGGGTCCGCTGGGACCTCCTGCGCTACGAGCCGGCCGGGCCCACCCGCGCCGGCTGACGGGCAACGCAGCCAGCGGGGAGCGGCCGGCGGCGGGGCTGCCGGCCGATCGGCCGCCGAAGCGCCGACGTCGACCTCCCGTCGATCGCGGTTGCCGCCGCAGCCGTCGCCGTGGCATAAGTCACTTCGGAAGCAAACCCGGTTGCAGGAATATCCGATGACCCGCGAACTGAACCAACTGATCAAGAAACTGAAGGCGCTTTCGCCCGGCGATATCGCTCGCGTCGAGCAGTTCCTGGCGCAGCTCAAGTCCCCCGAACGGCGGGGTGCCCCGGTGGAGCTCAAGGCAGTGCCGGTCGAAACCAGGCCGGTCGAAGGCAAGCCGCCGGCTGACGCAGCCCCGGCGGCCTCACGGGCGCACCCCGTTTCGGTCGATGCCGAGGTCGCGCATGCAGCGTCCGCGCAATGGCGGCGCCGGCCCTTCCAGGCGATCGACGCGGACGACCTTCAGCCTATCGCCGCGCTGTTTCGCGAAGCGGTGGACAGCCGGGCCGCCAGCCGTATCCGCTTCGGTTCGCGATGACGGCCTAAGCAGGACCTGACCCGGCGGCGCCTTCGCGGCGCCTTTCCTTCAGCGCCGCGCAGGCGATCGGCCGCGCCCGGGCGGCCGCAGGCGCATGTCATACTTGACTTCGCCCGCAGCCGGCGTGTCGCGCCGATCGACCTCCCGAGCCCAATCACCCCCCGCCAGAATCGTGGCCAAGATCACCGCCTGCCCCCCCGGACAGCCGCCGGACACCGTCGCGACCGGCGCGGCGCGCCCGGGCCTGGCAGCCCAGGCGCTGCAGCGCCTGGAGGAAATGGTCGTTACCCATGAGCTTGCGCCGGGCAGCATGTGGACCGAAGCCTCGCTCGCCACGCTCATCGGTTTTGGCCGCACGCCGGTGCGCGAAGCGCTCAAACGGCTCGAAGCCTGGCACCTGGTGCGCATCGTCCAGCGGCACGGCGTCCAGATCACGGAAATCAATATCGAGCGGCAACTGCTGCTGCTGGAAACCCGCAGGGAACTGGAGCGTCTGGTCGCCACCCGGGCGGCGCGTCGACGCACCGCCGACGAGGCCATCCGCTTCAGGCAATGGGCCCTCGCGCTGCGCGAGGCCGGCGAGAACGGCGACGTCCTGGCCTTCCTCCGCGCGCACTCCCAGTCCGAGTCCCTTGCGATGGCGGCCACCCGCAATCCTTTCCTGACCACCGCCATCGCACCTTGTCACGCGATGTCGCGGCGGTTCTATTTCCTGCACCACCGCACTGCCAAGGACCTCAAACTGGCCTGCGACCATCATGCCGACGTGATGGAGGCGATCGCGCGCGGCGATGAGGATGCGGCCGCCGCGGGCGCCGATGCGGTGCTGAACTACGTCGAAGGCTTTACCCGCGCGACCCTGTCCGAGCGCTTCTGAGCTATTGCGCTGCGCCGCACATTGACGGCACCAGGTTGTGTTGTTTACCATATCTCTGATATATCAATAGAATAATTCATCCCATCCGCCGGCCATTTCAGGCCCAACAAGCGAGGAGTAGAGACATGACAGGCAAGGTGTCCCGACGTCATTTCATTGCATCGGCAGCCGCGGCATCGTCGCTGGCAGCCCCGGCCATCGTCACCGCCCAGCCCAAGGTCAAATGGCGGGCGCAGTCGATGTGGAGTGCCGCCGAGACCACCTACAAGGCCTTCGAGGATTTCTGCCAACGGGTCGGCGCGGCCTCCGGCGGGCGCCTGGAAATCCAGCCCTTCGCCGCGGGCTCGGTGGTCGGGGTGTTCGAATCCCTCGACGCGGTCTCGGCCGGGGTGCTGGACGCGCAGTCGACCGCGCCGGTGTACTGGGCTGGCAAGGACGCCGGCTTCTCGATGATCGGCGACCTCAACTTCGCCTACCAGCACCCGTGGCAGGCCGAGGCCTGGTACTACCACCGGGGCGGCCTCGAGATGCTGCGCGAGGCCTATGCCAAGTTCAATGTCTATCCGGTGGGTGTGAGCTGGTGGGGCGTCGAAGCGCTGGTCTCGAAGAAGCCGCTCAAGACCGTCGAAGACTTCAAGGGTATCAAGATCCGGACCCCGCAAGGCATGTTTGCCGAGATCATGACCAAGCTCGGCGCCTCGGTCGTCGTCGTGCCGGGCGGCGAGGTCTACTCGGCGCTCGACAAAGGCGTGGTCGACGCGGCCGACTGGGGAACCGAATCGATGAACTACCGGATGGGCTTCTTCGAAGTCGCCAAGACTTCGATCAGGATCGGCCACTCGATGCCGTCACAGGAATTCGCGGTCAACAAGGCCAAGTGGGATGCGCTGGCGCCGGATCTCAAGGCGATCGTGTCCAGTTGCGTGCGGGAGTGGACCTGGGACCAGGTCCAGCGGATCGCGGTCGAGGACACTCGTGCCATCGCGGACATCCGCAGCAAGGGCGCCACCGCCGGTTCGATGCCCGACGCGGAAATCGCCAAGATGCGCAGTCTTGCGGAGAAAACCTGGGAGGAGTGGTCCAAGAAAACACCGCTGGCCAAGAAGGCCTATGACTCGCAGATCACCTGGCTCAAGGCGCTGGGCATCCTGTCCTGAGCAATGGCGCAGCCGATCGGACAGATTGAGCGCAGCGCGGGCCATTCGCCGGCCCTGAGCGCCTACTGCCGCTTCGTGGATGGTTTGAACGATCGCCTCGGCTGGCTGCTGGGGCCGATGATCGTCTTCGTGTCGGCGGCGATCGTCTATGAAGTCGTGTCCCGCGGCATGTTCCGGTCGGCGACTCTCTGGGTCAACGAGAGCGTCGTCTACGGCTCGTCGGCGGTGTACCTGCTGGTCGGCGGGTATGCCCTGCTGCACCGGCGCCACGTGCGCATCGACCTGCTGTTCGGCGTGATCTCGCCCCGCATCGCCCGCGCCTTCGACCTGGCGGTGCTGCCGTTCCTGATCGCCTATGCACTGGCCCTGATGATCGCCGGCGGCCAGCTGGCCTGGGCGTCCTTCCTTCAGGGCGAGGGCACCGGTTCTCCCTGGAATCCCAGGATCTGGCCGGTAAAGGCCTGCATCCCGCTGGCGGGCCTGCTGCTCGCGCTCCAGGCTTTCTCCAACCTGTTCCGCGACCTGGGGCTGGCACCCAAGCGCACCGAGGACTCCGATGGGACCGGCCGCCGGTGAGCATCGAGATCATCTCGCTGCTGATGGCGGTTTCCTTCGTCGGTCTGCTGGTCCTCGGGCTGCCGCTCGCCTTCGCCGCCGGTGCAATTGCGGTCATCTTCGCCCTGGCGCTCTACGGACCGCCGGGCCTGGTGCTGGTGGTCAGCCGGGTGTTCACGCTGCTCGGCAACAGCGTGCTGGTCGCGGTGCCCCTGTTCGTCTTCATGGCGTGCATCCTGGAGCGCTCAGGCATTGCCGAGGACATCTTCAGCGCGGTCACCGCCTGGGCCGGTGGCGTGCCGGGCGGGCTGGCGGTGGCGGTGATCATCACCAGCACCCTGATGGCGGCCATGGTCGGCGTGCTCGGCGCGGAAGTGGTGACCATCGGCATCGTGGCGCTGCCGGCGATGCTCGCGCGCGGCTACCGCAAGGACCTGGCACTCGGCTGCATCTGCGCCGGGGGCGGACTGTCCACCCTGATCCCGCCATCGGTCGTCTTCATCCTTTACGGGCTGACGGCCGGCGTGTCGATCGGACAGCTGTACATCGCCGGTATCCTGCCTGGCTTGCTGCTCGCGAGCATGTACATCGCGTACATCGTGATCCGTGCCAAGCTCAACCCGGCGCTCGCCCCACGGGCCAGTGCGCGGGAAAGCAATCTGCCGATCGCGCAGAAGCTCGCCTTGCTGCGCAACCTGGCGCTG
>JBBRJB010000013.1:0-14052 GCA_038220085.1 Burkholderiales bacterium | reverse complement strand
GCGGTTGAGCATCCCCTTGCCGGTGACGCAGGTCAGCAGCCAGGTGAGCTCCGGGATCTCGACGATGTCGGATTGCCGATAGAACACCACCCGCTCGGGATCCAGGCCTGCTGCCAGCCAGCTGGCGGCGATCTCCAGGGTCGAGCGCTGGATCCTTTCCGGCTCCGGACACTTGATCAGGCCGTGCAGGTCAGCCAGGAAATAAAAGCTCTGGACGCCCGCATCGAGGCTGGCGTTCACGGACGGCCGGATCGCCCCGACATAGTTACCGAGATGCGGCGTACCGGAAGTGGTGATCCCTGTCAGAACTCTGGAAATGCTCAAGGGCGCGCGCCAAAAGTGAGAGGAGGACCCGATTGTAGCGACGCGCCGCCGTGACATGCGCCACGCGCTCCACGCCGCCGGCCGGCCTCATGCCAGGCCGCCGGCCGCCGTCATCTTGTCGATCGACCCCGATCCAACGCGGATCACCATCGGATCCGCGCCAGTCATGTCGATCACCGTCGTCGGCTCATGCCGTCCGGCGCCGCCATCGACCAGCAGGTCGATCTGGCGGGTCAGGCGCTCCTCGATATCGTCCGGATCGGTCAGCGGGTATTCCTCCCCTGGCAGAATCAGCGTGCTGCACAGGACCGGTTCGCCGAGCGCCTCGAGCAGCGCCTGCACAATCGTGGAGTCCGGAACCCTCAGCCCCACCGTCTTGCGCGACGGATGAAGAAGGCGCCGCGGAACTTCCTTCGTGGCGGGAAGGATGAAGGTGTAGGCCCCCGGCGTCCACTCCTTCAGGAAGCGATACTGGCGGTTGTCGACCTGGGCATACTGGGACAGCTCGGACAGATCGCGGCACATCAAGGTCAACAAGTGCTTGGCGTCGATCGAACGGATCTGACGCATCCGATCGAGCGCCGCCTTGTCGCCGACGTGGCAGGCCAGCACATAACAGGCGTCGGTCTGCAGCGCGACCAGCGCGCCATCCCTCATGCGGTCGGCCGCCTGCTGCATCAAACGGCGCTGGGGCGTGGTCGGATGAACGGAAAATCGCTGCATCGTACAACCTGCTCAGGCGTCGGCCAGGGTCGGTTCCATCTTCATGACTTCCGGCCAGTCAGCCCAGATCGGCACGAGCGTGTCCGGCAGAGGCGGCAGCGTGCCCAGGTCGTAATTGCTTTCGACCGGATCGTGAAAGTCCGATCCGCGTGACGCGGGCAGGGCGAACTCGCGGCTCCACCGGCCGAAACGGCTGCGGTCGGCCTGGCTGTGGCTGCCCGACAGCACCTCTATCCCCGCGCCGCCCAGGTCACGGAATTCATTGACCAATGCCCACAGCCCGGTCTCGTCGAGCCGGTAGCGCGCCGGGTGGGCCAGCACCGCGACGCCGCCCGCGCCGCGGATCCAGCCGATCGCCTCGGCCAGTCGCGCCCAGCGGTGCGGCACGAAGCCCGGCTTGCCCTCTACCAGGAATGAACTGAACACCTGCCTGATGTCGGAACAGGCCCCGATGTCCACCAGGAAGCGGGCGAAGTGACTGCGTGAGATGAGCTTGGGGTTGCCGACGTGCTTGAGTGCGCCCTCATAAGCGCCCGGGATTCCAGCGCGGGCGAGTCCGGCGGCCATCTCATGCGCCCGGGAATCGCGTCCTGCCCTCACAGCCGCCAGACCCTCGACCAGCGCGGCATTGCGGGGATCGATCCGCAGGCCCACGATGTGGATGGTTTCACCGGCCCAACTGACGGAAATCTCGACACCGGGGATGAAGCACAAGCCGAGACCGGCCGCTTCGTCAGCGGCGTCGGCGAGACCGCTGACTTCATCATGGTCCGTCAGTGCCATCGCCTGGACGCCGTTTCGCCAGGCGCGGCGAACCACTTCCCGCGGCGCCAGCGTGCCGTCGGATACCGTCGAATGGCAATGCAGGTCCACGTTCAGGTGCCACGGATCCCGATGGGAGTTGAGCGGCAGGATACCGGTGCCCGCCCCTGTGGTGGTGGTCGACGTTTTACCGGGGACACTCATGATCATGACGTGAAGAATTCCTCGATCAGTCCGGCCAGCAAAGTCGGCTGATCATGATGCAACATGTGGCCGGCATCGGCCAACTCTACTTCCTTCAAACGCGCGATGGCTGTCAAGCGACGACGATACTCATCGGTCTGCGTGAACTGATGGAAGGTATCGCGTCCCGGGGAGGTCACCCAGAGCACCGGAGCCGTGATGGCACGCCAGCAGGCTACGGCTTCATCGACGCGGTAGAGCACCGGGTTGATCCGCCTGTGGGCCGGATCGGCCAGCAGGGCATAGCGTGCCGCCCCTGCGCCACCGGCATCGTCTTTTTCCAGCCGCGACCATTGACCGGCCAGGTAGCGAGCCTTGTCCATCGGCAGGCGGGGATTGGTCCTGATCAGGCGCGCAGCCACCTCCTCCAGCGACGCAAACGACCTCAACCAGACAGGCGCCCGCAGTTCGTCCAGCCAGCGGCGGTAGCGGTCGACCGCCTTGCCCGGCTCCACCGGCGGCATTCCGAATCCCTCCAGGTTCACCAGGCCGGCGACTCGTGCCGGGCGAATACCTGCATAGAGCATCGCAACGTTGCCGCCCATGCTGTGGGCGACCAGCCGAACCGGATCCTTGGGCGAGAGAGCGGCGAGCAAGGCATCGAGGTCGCCCAGGTAGTCCGCGAATGCATAGCTGTCGACTGCATGCGCACAGCCGGGACTTCCTTCCGACAAACCGAATCCGCGCCAGTCCGGCGCCACGACCCGCCAGCGCCCCTGCAAGGCGTCGACGACGAACTGGAAGGAAGCCGACACATCCATCCAGCCATGCAGCAGCACCAGCAAAGGCGGTTCGCGGCCAGACTCGCCGGCTTCCGCGGCCTCCCCGGTCTTCCCCGCCATCGCGGTTTTCCCCGCCACCGGGGCAGGCGTCGGCTGCGTCCCTGTGCGCCAGGTCCGGAGGTGATAGCGCAATCCCCTGATCGCCAGATGCTGCGGTTCGGCCTCGACCCGCGGCTGATAAATGCACGGTGCGGCAGTGCCGGAGCCCGGAGATTCGCAGGCGGCAGCCGAATCGTTTGAATGGGGATGGGCCAGAGGGCCGGATGGTGTTTGCACTGCATCAAAGTATAAAGCCAGCCGATCGCGGCGCGGGACATCCGGCGACATCGGAGGCACGGGCGCTACACTGACGGTTGAAAACGGTGTCATTGGCGCCACCTCTCAAGCGACGTCCCGCCAAAGAGTCCGATTCATGAATTCCCTCATCCGTTTCATCTTCGACAAGTACCAGGTCCGCGGCCAGATCGTGAGGCTCGATGACGCCTGGACGGACGTGGCGGGCCGACACCAGCAACACGAAGGCCGCGACCTCGCGCCGACGGTGCGCGACCGCCTGGGAGAATTGTCTGCGGCCGGCCTGCTGCTGTCGGCGTCCATCCGCTTCGACGGCGGACTGGTCATGCAGATCCAGGGGGCCGGACCGGTGGCCCTATTCGTGGTGGAGTGCGAGTCCGATGGAACCTACCGCGCCACCGTAAAACTGCGCACCGGCGCCCACGTGCCGCATGACGCCTCGCTGAACGACCTGGTCAATCAGGGCGACGGCGGACGCTTTGCGGTAACGCTCGTGCCGGATGCCTCGGCGAACCGACGCCGTAGCGCCAGATCTTCCACCAGCCGATCGGTCGCGGCCGCGCCGGTAATGGCCGCCCCCTACCAGGGAATCGTGCCGTTCGAAGGCGACACGGTCGCTGAGGTCCTGGAAAGCTACATGGAGCGCTCCGAGCAGATCCTGACCCGGCTATGGCTGGCCGCAGACGATCATGCCGCTTTCGGTCTCCTCCTTCAGCGCATGCCGCAGGACGGCGGCCGGATTCCCGAGGATCTGGATGAGGACGGCTGGCGACGCGTGACCACGCTAGCGCAGACGCTCACCCGTCAGGAAATGCTGGAACTGCCAGTAGAGGCCATACTCGAGCGGCTCTTCTGGGAATGCCCGATGACAGCGCTGGAACGCCGTCAACCCGCGTTCGCCTGCACCTGCTCGCGCGACAAGGTCGGCGCCATGCTGAGGATGCTGGGACGGGTTGAAGTGGACGCAATCCTGGCCGAGCAGGGCGAAGTCGCCGTCAAGTGCGAATTCTGCAATAACGACTATCGGTTCGACGCGGTCGACAGCGCCCAGTTGTTTGCCGCCGATCTTTCTCCAAGCGCGCCGGAATCGCGCCACTGAATCCGGCCTGCGGCGGTCATCGCCGGATGGTTGCTACCCCGTCCCGGTGCGACGGCACCTGGATTGTCGGCGCGGCGGCCCGGGTGGGCCTGGTGGCACCGCCGGCACCGCCGGATATCTCGTTGGCAGGCGGCCTGGGCTCCACGCCCACCCGGGGAGCGGCGGCCCCCTGAAACTGCACAAATATCTCGTCGCGCTTGACCATGCCCAACTCATAACGCGCGCGCTCCTCGATCGCCGTGGTCCCCTCCCGCAGATCGGAGGCTTCCGCCTCGAGGCCCTCATTGCGCATGCGCTTGCCGGCGTTGACCTCCTGCTGCAGGCCCAGTTGGCGATCCAGTTCCCACACCCGCAGCCAACTGCCGTGGCCCAGCCACAAGGGATACTGGATCAACCCCAGCAAGGCCACCAGCACGACCCCCAGCAGCTTCATTGCCCCGCCCTCCGGTCAGCCGCGGATGCTGTAAAAGGCGTCCCTGCCGGGGTACAACGCGATGTCGCCGAGATCCTCTTCGATGCGCAACAACTGGTTGTACTTTGCGATGCGATCGCTTCGGGAGATCGAACCGGTCTTGATCTGCAGTGCATTGGTAGCCACCGCGATGTCGGCGATTGTCGTGTCCTCCGTTTCTCCTGATCGATGGGATACCACCGAGGTATAGCCGTGACGCTTGGCCAGTTCGATCGCGGCGAAGGTCTCCGTCAGTGTGCCGATCTGGTTGATCTTGATGAGGATGGAATTGGCGACCTTTTCCTCGATGCCCTTTTTCAGGATGGCCGTATTGGTGACGAACAGGTCGTCACCGACCAGCTGGACCTTGGCGCCGAGGCGCTGGGTAAGGTGCTTCCAGCCATCCCAGTCGTCTTCAGCCATGCCGTCCTCAATGGACAGGATCGGGTAGCGGCCGCACCAATCCGAGAGCAGTTTGGTGAACTCCGGGCCGGTCAACGACTTCTTCTCGCCGGCGAGGTGGTACTTGCCGTCGCGATAGAACTCGGTGCTGGCGCAATCCAGACCGATGAAGATGTCTTCGCCCGCCTTGTAGCCGGCCTTTTCCACGGCCTTCAGGATCAGCTGGATGGCAGCTTCGTGGTTGTCGACCGAGGGAGCAAAACCGCCTTCGTCTCCCACAGCCGTCGACATGCCGGCATCGTTGATCAGTTTCTTCAATGCGTGGAAGGTTTCGGCACCATATCGCAGGGCCTCCCGGAAACTGGGTGCTCCCACCGGGATGATCATGAACTCCTGCAAGTCGAGGTTGTTGTTGGCGTGGGCCCCGCCGTTGATGACGTTCATCATCGGCACCGGCAGCGACATCTGGGCCGACCCCCCGAAGTACCGATACAGAGGCATGCCGGACTCTTCGGCCGCCGCCTTGGCCACGGCCATCGACACCGCAAGCATCGCGTTGGCGCCGAGGTTGCCCTTGTTCTCGGTGCCGTCGAGGTCTATGAGGGTGCGGTCCACGTAGGCCTGCTCGGAGGCATCCAGACCCAGGATCGCCTCCGAGATCTCGGTGTTGATGTTCTCGACCGCCTTGAGGACGCCTTTTCCGCCGTAGCGGGCCGGGTCGTGGTCACGCAGTTCGATCGCTTCCCGCGATCCGGTCGAGGCGCCGGATGGCACCGCCGCCCGACCCATGACACCCGACTCCAGGAGGACGTCGCATTCGACGGTGGGATTGCCGCGCGAATCGATGATTTCGCGCCCGATGATGTCGACGATGGTGCTCATCAGCCTTGTTTGCCTTGCAGTGGGATTCCTTCGACGCAGATCATGTCGAAGAGTTCGGTTGCCCCGGCCCTCGCATCGCGAGCCTGCCGGTAAAGAGCGGAATCATAGAACGCCTTCGCCGCCGCCATCGTGTCAAATTCCAGAACCACCACCCGGCCTGGCTGCCAGTTGCCCTCGAACACCTCGACGGCGCCCCCGCGCACCAGGAATCGGCCGCCGGCTGCCGCGATCGCGCCGGGCGAAAGCGCCCTGTAGGCATCATAGCGCGCAGGGTCGGAAACCTTCACTTCAGCGATGACGTAGGCGCTCATGATCGTGTGCTCCGGGTTGGCAGAGTAAGTGCGCAGGCGCGGACCGGGCGATCGCCGGGCATCACAGTCCCTGGGCCAGGTCGCCTTCCGCGAAGCCGGCGCGCTTGACGACACGGTCGATCTCGCAGAGTGTCCGCAGCAGGCCCGCAATTCGCGGCAGCGGCCACGCATTCGGTCCGTCGGACAGGGCCTTGTCGGGATCCGGGTGAGTCTCCATGAACAGGCCCGCCACACCCGAGGCCACCGCCGCCCGTGCGAGGACCGGCACGAACTCGCGCTGCCCGCCGGATTTTTCCCCCTGTCCTCCGGGCAGTTGCACGGAATGCGTGGCGTCGAAGACTACCGGGCAGGCGCTTTCACGCATGATGACGAGGCTGCGCATATCCGAGACCAGATTGTTGTAGCCGAAGGTGACGCCGCGTTCACAGACCAGGACGCAATCCTCGTCGACCCCCGCCTCGCGCGCGGCTGCCTTCGCCTTGACGACCACGTTGCGCATGTCGTGAGGCGCGAGGAACTGACCTTTCTTGATATTGACCGGCTTCCCGCTCGCTGCGACAGCCGCGATGAAATCCGTCTGCCGGCACAGGAATGCGGGCGTCTGGAGCATGTCCACCACGGCCGCCACCGGCTCGACCTGCGCGATCTCATGCACATCGGTCAGCACCGGCACGCCGATCTCCCGCCGGACTGCCTCCAGTATCTTCAAGCCACCGTCCATCCCGGGGCCGCGAAACGACGCGCCCGAACTGCGATTGGCCTTGTCGAAAGACGACTTGTAGATGAAGGGAATCCCCAGTGCTCCACAGATTTCCTTGAGCGAGCCGGCGGTGTCCAACGCCAGTTGGCGCGACTCGATGGCGCATGGACCGGCTATCAAGAAGAAAGGGCGGTCGAGCCCGATGTCGAAACCTGCCACCTTCATCAGGCTACCTTGCGCTCGGCATTGCGGGCGGCACGCGCCAGCGCCGCCTCGAGATAGGATATGAACAGCGGATGGCCATTGCGTGGATTGGACGTGAATTCCGGGTGGAACTGAACCCCGACGAACCAGGGATGACCCAGCTTGCCGCTGACCGGGAGCTCTATCGTTTCGGTGAGATGTTCGGTAGGCGTGCGTGCGGCGATCTTCAGCCCGGCTTGCTGCAGCCGTTCGACATACTCGTTGTTGACCTCGTACCGATGGCGGTGCCGCTCGTTGACGAACTCGCCGTAGATCCGCCCCACCAGCGTTCCTGGTTCCACAGCGCAGCGCTGGGCGCCCAGCCGCATCGACCCCCCCAGGCCGGTGGACAGATCGCGCCGCTCGATGTTGCCGCTGCGGTCGGTCCACTCCATGATCAGGGCCACTACAGGATGTGGTGTGCCGGCGTCGAACTCAGTGCTGTTGGCGCCGTCGAGGCCCATGACGTTGCGGGCAAACTCGATGACTGCCAGCTGCATGCCAAGGCAGATCCCGAGATAGGGAATGCCGTGCTCACGGGCGTAACGGATGGCGTTGATCTTGCCTTCCACGCCGCGCTTGCCGAAGCCGCCCGGCACCAGGATCGCGTCGAAACCGGTCAGCATGCCGGTGCCTTCGCGCTCGAGCGCTTCCGAATCGATGTACTCGATGCCGATCCGGGATGCGGTATGCATTCCCGCATGGATCAGCGCTTCCGTCAGCGACTTGTAGGATTCGGTGAGGTCGACGTACTTACCCACCATGGCGATCCGCACCTGGTGGCGGGGATGCTCGAGCCGGTCGATGAGGTGGTCCCACATCGAAAGATCCGCAGGCGGCGCATCGAGCCGCAGGATGTCGACCACGATGTCGTCGACATGCTGCTCATGAAGCATGCGCGGAATCTTGTAGATGGAGTCCGCATCCCAGACCGAGATGACCGAGTCCAGCTGCACGTTGGAGAACATGGAGATCTTCGCGCGTTCGTCGTCCGGAATCGGCCGATCCGCGCGGCACATGACCAGGTCGGCCTGGATTCCGATCTCCCGCAGCTTCTGCAGCGAGTGCTGCGTGGGCTTTGTCTTGAGTTCACCCGCCGAGGTGATGAAAGGGACGAGCGTGAGGTGGACGAAACAGAAGTTGCCTCGTCCCCGCTTGAGGCTCATCTGCCGGACGGCTTCCAGGAACGGCAGCGACTCGATATCGCCGACCGTGCCCCCGATCTCCACGATGGCGACCTCCGCTTCGCTCGAGGTGCCGACGCCGGCGCCCCGCTCGATGAAGGCCTGGATCTCATTGGTGATGTGCGGGATGACCTGCACGGTGCGCCCGAGGTACTCCCCCCGCCGCTCCTTGCGGATGACCGAATCGTAGATCTGGCCGGTGGTAAAGTTGTTGGTGCGGCGCATGCGCGCCGACACGAAGCGCTCATAGTGGCCGAGGTCGAGGTCGGTTTCCGCCCCGTCTTCAGTGACGAAGACTTCACCGTGCTGGAACGGGCTCATCGTCCCCGGATCGACATTGATGTACGGATCCAGCTTCAATAGAGTGACCCTGACTCCGCGCGACTCAAGCAGCGCGGCCATGGACGCGGCAGCGATTCCCTTGCCTAGAGAGGAAACCACCCCGCCCGTGACGAACACAAATTTGGTCATGGCGGCTCCGGAAATTCGGAGTATATCAACCGGGCGGCCTCAACCGGGCGGCCAGGACCGTTTCATCAGCGCGCGAATCGCCTCCGGCATCGGCAGCGATTTCTGGCGCTTGAAGTCGACCCAGACGACTTTCGCCGAGCCCTGCGCGTACACCTGGGCCGGGACGTCGGTCCGGAGCATATCGACATAGGTCATGATGCTGCTGCGGCCCAGTTCGCCGACATACTGGCGGGCCAGCACGGTCCCGGGGTATTCGAACTGCCGCAGGAAAGTACAGGCGGCGTTGATGATGACCGGCCCCTCCCCGGCGGGGTCGGGCCGCAGGCCCAGTTCATCGAACCAGCTGATCCGCGTCTGTTCCATGTAACGGAAATAAACGGTGTTGTTGACATGGCCCATGGCATCCATGTCTCCCCAGCGGATCGGTATCTCCAACTCGTAAACGAGGACCCGGGATGCCTCGGATCCGGTTGCCGGGGCCACGTCGCCTGGCGGTTCATCGCGCTTCGCTTCGTCCTGACCCCGATTCATGCTTAAACGCCGAAACCGTCGTCCGCGGTGATCACGGCCGCATTGATGAAGTCGGACTGGTCGGAAGCAAGCAGCAGCAGGATGCCGTCCAGATCCTCCGGCTTTCCGAGACGCTTGCGCGGCAGCATCTGGATCAGCTTGCGACCGCCCTCGGTTTCCCAGTGGTGATCATTCAATTCGGTACGGATATAACCGGGACAGATGGCATTCACGTTGATGTTGTAGCGGCCCCATTCCAGCGCCATGGCGCGGGTCATATGAATGACTGCCGCCTTGCTCATGCTGTAGACGCCGATCTGCGCCACGACGCGCAGGCCCGCCAGAGACGCCACGTTGATGATCCGGCCCCGGGGTGGATGGGTCGGATCCGGCGCGGCCTTGGCCCGCTCGATCATTCGCTTGCCCACTGCCTGGGCGACGAAGAAGGCGCCTTTGACGTTGGTGTCGAACGTGAAATCGAAGTCTTCCTTCGTCACTTCCACGAGCCGCTGGGTGGTGCTGACTCCGGAATTGTTGACCAGCACGTCGATCGGGCCAGCATCGTCTTCCGCCTCCCGGACCGCCCGCTCGATGCTCGCGGGATCGGTGACGTCCAGCTGGACGACACAGGCGGATCCGCCGTTCGCCTCGATCTCGGCCCGCAGTTCCTTCAAGCGGTCCAGCCGGCGTGATGCCAGCACTACCCGTGCGCCGTTCTCGGCGAGGACCCTGGCGAACCGGGCCCCGAGCCCGCTCGAGGCGCCGGTGACCATGGCCGTCTTGCCGCTCAAGTCGAGAGTGTTGGACATGTATGCCTCATTTCCTTGTTCGCTGCGATGATCGCATACCCGACAGGCCGGTCGCAGGCCCCGATTTCACCGCGCCTTGCGGGGGCGGTTGCAGTTTGCACCCCCGAAGTTCTTTCGCCGACAATGGGGCAATCCGACCACCAGCATGGCAATGGCGCAAAGCCGGGACACACGCAATGGAAACAGAACGCGACTCGATGGAATTTGACGTGCTGATCGTTGGTGGCGGCCCTGCCGGCCTCGCAGCCGCCATCCGACTCAAGCAACTGGCGGAGGAAAAAGGCTGCGAGATCAATGTCTGCGTCATAGAAAAGGGCTCGGAGGTCGGCGCGCACATCCTGTCGGGCGCGGTCCTGGATCCGCGAGCTCTCTCGGAACTGATCCCGGACTGGAAGGAGCGGGGTGCGCCGGTCCACACCGAGGTCAGCGAGGACCGTTTCCTGTTCCTGTCCGAAGGCGGCGCCCGCCAGGTGCCCGGCTGGATGCTGCCCGCGGCAATGAAGAACCACGGCAACTTCGTGGTCAGCCTCGGCAATCTGGTGCGCTGGATGGGGACCCAGGCTGAAGCGATGGGCGTGGAAATCTATCCCGGCTTCGCGGCGGCGGAGATCCTGTACCGCGAGGACGGCGCGGTCAAGGGCGTGGCCACCGGCAGTCTCGGCATTGGCAAGAACGGCGAGCCGACTGATGCCTTCCAGCCGGGTATGGAACTCCATGCGAAGTACACGTTCTTCGCAGAAGGCTCCCGCGGGCACCTCGGCAAGCAACTGATGGCCCATTTCGACCTTACGCAGGGCCGGGACCCGCAGAGTTACGGCATCGGTATCAAGGAGTTATGGGAGATCGACCCCGCCAAGTTCAAGTCAGGCCTTGTGGTGCACACCGCCGGCTGGCCCCTGCAATCCGACACCTACGGCGGATCGTTCCTCTACCACTTCGAGGACAACCGGGTGGCGGTGGGCTATGTCGTCGGCCTGAACTACACCAACCCTTATCTCTCGCCCTTTGACGAGTTCCAGCGCTACAAGACGCACCCGGCGATCCGCACCTTCTTCGAGGGCGGCAAGCGCCTGAGCTATGGCGCCCGGGCGATTACCGCCGGCGGCATCAACGCGCTGCCCAAGCTCTGTTTCCCCGGCGGTTGCCTGATCGGGTGCGACGCTGGCTTCCTGAATGCCTCGCGCATCAAGGGCAGTCACGCCGCCATGAAGAGCGGCATGCTGGCCGCTGAAGCCGTCTACCAGGCGGTGGGCGACGATCGCAGCGGCGACGAACTCACCGACTACGGCCGCGGCTTCGAGCAATCCTGGCTGCACGATGAACTGCATCGTGCCCGGAACTTCAAGCCGGCCATGAGCAAAGGGCTATGGGTCGGCACGCTGCTGGTCGGTATCGATCAGGTGCTCTTTCGCGGCAAGGCGCCTTTCACCCTGCACACCAGCAAGCCCGACCATGAATACCTCAAACCCGCGGCGCAGTGCGAGCCGATCAGCTACCCGAAACCGGACGGCAAGCTGACCTTCGACAAGCTGTCGTCGGTGTTCATCTCCAACACCGGCCACGAGGAAAATCAGCCGGCGCACCTGACACTGAAGGATCCGCGCGTGCCGACCGACGTCAACCTGCCGCGATACGCCGGCCCGGAAAGCCGCTACTGTCCGGCCGGCGTCTACGAATTCGTCCAGGAAGGCGGGTCGGAGCGACTGCAGATCAATGCGCAGAATTGCGTGCACTGCAAGACCTGCGACATCAAGGACCCCACCCAGAACATCGTCTGGGTGACACCGGAGGGCGGCGGCGGACCCAATTACTCGGGGATGTAGTACTCAGGCCTGTAGTACCCGGGCAGGTGTCGAGGCGGGGTATCCGGCCACGCCACGCGTGCCGGCGGCGTCCGGCAGTCGGCGCCCGCCCTGCCGCCTTGGCGGGCCGGCGCTTCCAGGCAGTACCATCAGCGCAGTCATCAAGAAGGGTAGGCATCCATGCAGAAAGTATTTCCATCCGCCGCCGCAGCCCTTGACGGGGTCGTGGCCGACAATCAGGTGTTCGCGGTCGGAGGATTCGGCCTTTGCGGCATCCCGGAGGCACTGATCCAGGCTCTGAAGGAGACCGGGGTCAAGGACCTGACCTGTATCAGCAACAACGCCGGCGTCGACGGGTTCGGCCTCGGTCTGCTGCTGGAGACCCGCCAGATCCGGAAGATGATTGCAAGCTACGTCGGCGAGAACAAGGAATTCGAGCGCCAGTATCTGGCGAAGGAACTCGAACTCGAGTTCACGCCGCAGGGAACCCTGGCCGAGAAGTTGCGCGCGGGCGGATCGGGCATCCCGGCATTCTTCACCCGCACCGGTGTCGGCACTATCGTCGCTGAAGGCAAGGAGATCCGCAATTTCGACGACAGCGACTACGTGATGGAGCGCAGCCTGGTGGCTGACGTGGCGCTGGTCAAGGCCTGGAAAGCCGACCGTTCCGGCAACCTCGTCTATCGCAGCACGGCACGCAACTTCAATCCGCTTTGCGCCATGGCCGGCAAGGTCACCATTGCCGAGGTGGAGCAGCTCGTCGAAGTCGGAGAAATCGACCCGGACGCGGTGCACACCCCCGGCATTTTCGTGCAGCGGATCGTCGTCAATCCGAATCCTGAAAAGCGCATCGAACAGCGCACAACCCGCAAAGCCTAGGAGAGCGGCAGATCATGGCATGGGACAGACATCAGATGGCGGCGCGTGCCGCCAGTGAATTGCAGGACGGCTTCTACGTCAACCTCGGAATCGGCCTGCCGACCATGGTTGCCAACCACGTGCCCGACGGCATCGAGGTCTGGCTCCAGTCGGAGAACGGACTGCTCGGCATAGGCCCGTTTCCGACCGAGGACAAGGTCGACGCGGACACCATCAACGCGGGCAAGCAGACCGTCACCACCCTGCCGGGCTCGTCCATCTTTCATTCGGCGGATTCGTTCGCGATGATCCGCGGCGGCCATATCAACATCGCGATCCTGGGCGCGATGCAGGTCTCTGAGAAAGGTGACCTGGCCAACTGGATGATCCCCGGCAAGATGATCAAGGGCATGGGCGGTGCAATGGACCTGGTTGCGGGGGTCAGCCGCGTCGTCGTGCTGATGGAGCACGTCGCCAAGGGGGATGCCCACAAGATTCTCAGCGAGTGCAGCCTGCCGCTGACCGGGGTCGGCGTGGTCGACCGGATCATCACCGATCTCGGCGTTCTCGACGTCACGCCGGACGGTCTCGAAATTATCGAACTGGCGCCGAGCGTCACCTTCGAGGAAGTACAGGGCAAGACGGGCGCCAAGGTGAGAGCAGGCAAAGGCGTCGCCGCCTGAGTTCGTCACGGCAGGCACATGCCGGCGTCATCGGACGCCAGCTGTTCAACTGACCAGGAAACCTGCCGCCAGGTCCTGGTCTTGTGGCCCCTGCCGCACCGCAGGGGCCCGCGTCAGTCAGCGACCGCCGCCACCGCCGTAGGGACTGCGGCCACCACCACCACCACCGCCGTAGCCCCCGCCGCTGCCACCACCGCCGCTGCCACCACCGCCGCCACCGCCGTAGCCACCACCGCCTCCGCCGCCGGGGCGACGTCCGCCCCCGCCCCCGCCCCCGCCGCCGCCGCCGCCGCCGCCCGGCCGGGCCTGCTCGTTGGCTTCGTTGACAACCAGAGCACGACCTTCCAGGGTGTGGCCATTGAGGGCGGCAATGGCTGCGCGCGCGGCTTCAGGTGAAGCCATGCTCACGAATGCGAAACCCCGGGAGCGGCCGGTTTCCCGGTCCGTGACCACGCGTGCCTCGCTTACCTCACCATGCGCGGAGAAGAGTTGGGTCAATTGCGCGTCGGTAGCGCGCCA
>JBBRJB010000012.1:0-14280 GCA_038220085.1 Burkholderiales bacterium | reverse complement strand
CCCGGCATTATCGCGTTGACCCGGATTCCCTGCTTGGCGTATTGCAGCGCAAGCCCCACGGTGAACTGGTTGATGGCGCCCTTGGAGGCGTAATAGCTTGGATAGTCGTAGCCGGTGTAGCGCCACCCTGCCACCGAGGAGATGTTGGTGATCACCCCGCGACCGGCCTTGAGCATCACCGGAAGTACGTGCTTGCAGGCGAGGAAGACGCCGGTGACGTTGAGATCCAGCTGGCGCTGCCATTCCGATTCCTCCAGGTCGATCGGACCCCCGATCCTGGCATGCCCTACATTGTTGTGCAGGATGTCGATGCGCCCGAACGCGTCCTGGCACTGCGCGACGGCGGCGACGATCTGATCCTCACGCGTGACATCGCAGGCGACGGCGCGGGCCGTTCCCTTTTCCGCCCGGATCAGCTCGACGGTCTCCTTGGCGGCATCCTCGTTCCAGTCGACGCACAGCACGCTGGCCCCGGCGCGGGCGTAGGCAACGGCCGAAGCCTTGCCGTTGCCCCATCCGGGACCCACGGATCCGGCGCCGAATACCAGCGCGGTACGTCCTTGCAATCGATTGGTCATGGCTAGAGTTGTCCGAGTAGTAGGCGGGGGAACCAGAGCACCAGTTCCGGGAAGATGGTGATCAGCAGCAGCACCAGGAATCCCATGGCCAAGAACGGGATGACCTCGCGGATCTCGTCCTCCAGTTTGACTCCGGCGAAATTGGCGCAGATGTAGAGCAGGATGCCGACCGGCGGCGTCAACAGGCCGAGGCACAGGTTGAACACCATGACCAGCCCGAAGTGGGTGAGATCGATCCCGACCAGCTCCACCACCGGGATCAGCACCGGGATCAGGATCAGCATCGCCGCGATCGCTTCCATGAAGCAGCCGACAACGAGCAGGAGCACATTGATGGCCAGCAGGATGACCAGCGGATTGGTGGAGATCGACGAGATCCAGGCGGCCATCTCCTTGGGCAGTCCGCTGATTGCCATCAGGTATCCGAAGCCCGAGGCGAGGGCGATGATGAACATGACCAGCGCCGAGTCGAGGGCCGTCTGGACGAGGATCTTGGGGATGTCCTTCCAGCGCAACCCGCGGTAGATCACGAGGGCGACGAACAGTGCATAGAGCACCGCGACAGCCGCGCTCTCGGTGACGGTGACGATTCCGCCGGTTACCCCGCCGAGGATGATGATCGGGGTCAGGATAGCGGGAAATGCGCGCAGGGCGCGCCCCGGCAGTTCACGCCAGGGTACGGCGTCGTAGACCGGGAACTGGCGCTTGGCGGAGATGAAGTAGGCCATGGCCATCAGCGAACCGCCCAGCATCAATCCGGGCACGACTCCGCCGAGGAACAGGGCGGCGATCGACACGCCTTTCCCCACCGACAGCGCATAGATGACCATCGGGATCGAGGGTGGGATGATCGGCCCGCAGACCGACGCGGCCGCCATCAGGGCCGCGCTGAACGGGCCGCCGTATCCCTGCTTCTTCATGGCCGGGATCAGAACCTTGCCCAGCGCCGACGCATCGGCCACCGCCGAGCCTGAGATGCCGGAGAACAGCATGGTCGCGAGCACGGTCGATTGCGCGAGGCCGCCGCGAAAGCGTCCGACCACCGCGTTGGCGAAACTGATCAGTCGCTCGGTGATGCCGCCGTAGTTCATCAGGTTGCCGGCGAGGATGAAGAACGGGATGGCGAGCAGCGCATAGGAGTCCGCGCCCACCAGGGCCCGCTGGGCGAGCAGCGAAAGCGGCATGCCGCCATGGGCGAGGATCGCGAGCAGCGCGGACAGCCCCATCGCGAAAGCGATCGGCACGCCGATCAGCAGCAGTGCAATGAAGGAGGCGATCATGACGGCGCTCATGCCGGTGCTCCTAGTCGAACTGTGCCGAGAGCCTCGGCTGGCGCAGTGCCGGATCCAGCATCTTCTCGATGAAGAACAGGATCATGAGCGCGGAAGAGCCGGGTGCCGCCAGGTAGAAACTCGCGGGCGTGATGTCCAGCGCACCGAAGGTGTTGTCCCAGGTATCCAGCGACAGCTTCAGGCCGAAGATGAAGAAGACGACGATGAAGATCAGCACGCCGATCTCAGCCGTCCAGTACAGCACTCTCTGAATCGGCACCGGCAGGGCCAGGACGATCATGTCGATCGCGATGTGCAGTCGCTGCCGGTAAAGCACCGCGGCTCCGAGAAAGGTCATCCAGACGAACAGGATCCGCGAAACCTGCTCCGACCATGCCATCGGATCGTTGACGAAGTAGCGCCACCATACCGCCGCCATCGCGATGACGACGATGGCCGTGATCAGCAAGCCGAGCACGAGACAGGCAACGCGGGTGAGCAGGTCGCAGAAGCGGGTGAAGGCAGATGACATGGGCAAGGGGAGCGCGACCGGGAAGCGGCATTTTCCGCTTCCCGACCGGGTTCAGCCGATCGTGCGGATGCGTTCCACCCACTTCTTCCCGGCAGGGAAGGTCTCGGTGAGATCCTTCACCGTGGCGGCGAATGCGGCTTTGTCCACATCGGTGATGACGACGTTCTTCGCCTTGACCTTCTCCAGGATGACCTTGTCATCGGCGACGACCTTGACGCGCATGTCGGCCTCCGCCTCGCGACAGGCCTGGTCGACTGCCTTCTTCAGGTCGGCAGAGAGCTTCTGGTACACCTGGTCGGCAACGAGGAGGCAGTTGTCCTGCATCATGTGCTCGGTGAGCGACAGGTTGGCATTGACATCGAAGATGCCGGAGTTGAAGGTGAGTGCGATCGGGTTTTCCTGGCCGTCGATGAGCTTCGACTTGAGTGCCTGGAAGACCTCGGGAAAGGGCAGCGGTGTGGGGGAGGCGCCGAAGAGCTCGAAGGTCCGCTTCCAGAGGGCGGTTTCCGGAACCCTGATCTTCAGCCCCTTCATGTCGGCCGGCGTCTTGACCACCTTGTTGCAACTGAGCTGGCGCGGCATCCGGGGAATCGCCGCCAGGGTTCGCAGCTTGGCGACTTTGGCGATGTCCTCCGTGTACTCGACCCGCATCGTGTCCCAGACGCGGTCCTTGTGGGGGACGTCCTTGAACAGGTAGGGGTGCGTCCACACTTCCGCCGGCCGATACCACCCGGCCAACAGTCCCTGGCCGGGGCTTGCCACGTGAACCGATCCCTGGAGCAGGCCCTCCACGTTCTCTCGCTCGCCACCGAGCGAACCGGCATGGTGCGTGACGACCACGATTTGTCCCTTGCTCAGCTCGCCGACCCGCTTGGCGAAGAAATCGAGCATCTGGGAGATGAAGTCGCTCGGTGGAGTCGCCGAGGCGCCGATCCAGTTGATCTGCTGTGCCCGCACGATGGTCGGCGTCGCGATCGTGCCGGCGATCGCGACGGCGCCGGCGCCGGCCAGGAACGTGCGCCGGTCCTGGCGCGAGGAAGTAGTGCCCGTCTTCATGCTTGTCTCCTTCTTGTGTTTTATGTCGTCCGGTGGCTGTTGCCGGGTCTCCGGCATTGCCACCGGACCCGGTGCCGTGGAAAAGCGTCAGGCTGTCTTCAGTAGTTGCTTATTGCCGAAGGCCGCCTCCATCTCGCGTCGGATCAATACCGCCGTGTTGTTCGCATCGATCTTCACGTCCGACCACTTGACGCTCTGGCCCTCGGCGAGGTCACGCACCAGCTTGACGTTGTGGGCCAGGCCCAAGGGGAGCAGGCCTTCGGTAAGCGAATGTTCCGCGGGCGTCTGTTTGCCCCAGACACAGAAGCCGCCTTCGCCGTCCAGCATCTCGCCGGCCTTCATCGCGCGCTTTGCAGTGGCGACGACGTCGGAGGAGAAGGTCACCGGGACGCCGGTGGGTTCCTTGCGCAAGGCAGCGGATGCCACCGAGATCCCGAGCTCCAGCCCGATCATGTGAATCGGCCGGTAAAGCGCCGCGTAGCGCCCGCTTTCGTCGGGCAGCATGCTGTACTCCCGGAAGCAGCGGCGCGCGTACTCGGTGTCGCCCTCGATCACGACGTACGTGCCCATCACCAGATTGTGGGGGACATCGCTGCCATCGCGGTTGACCGACGAGACGACTTCGGTGACGCCGGCGCGTTCCAGCGTGCCGCCCTCGGCCTTCGGTTTGCAGATCTGCGCCAGCTCGAAGCGGGAGGCGGGTGGGAATCCCAGGCCGGTCGACTGAGGCACCAGTCCGGTCGCGTTGCAGATCGCGGTCATTTCGATGCCCGACTTGGTACCGTCCACAAAACTGTTGAACATTTTCGGGTTGAACAGGCTGCGATCGGTGATCGTCATGTACTTGGTGAGGATGTCCCACACCGTGTCCGGCGTCGACTGATGGTAGGTCGGGTGATAGCGTGTGCCTTTGCCGGCCGAAATGACCTTGAAGCCGCAGGCGCGCGCCCAGTCGACATGCTCGCAGACCAGCGCCGGCTGGTCGCCCCAGGCCAGCGAGTAGACGACGCCTTGCTGCGCAGCGCGTCTTGCCAGCAGCGGTCCGGCAAGCGCGTCGGCTTCGACGTTGACCATCACGATATGCTTGTTGTTTTCAATGGCGGCAAGGCACAGGCGGATGCCGGTGGTCGGATCGCCGGTCGCCTCGATGATCACCTCGATTGCGCCGTGCCGGATCAGGGACATGGCGTCGTCGGTGACCAGCGTGCCGCCGGTCTTGAGGGCCTCGTCGATGGATGTCGCGCTGTACTGCGACGCGTCCCAGCCGCAGACTTTCATCCGGTCGCGCGCCCGATCTGGCGCCAGGTCTGCGACACCCACGAGGTGCATGCCCAGAGTCGTGCGTACCTGGGTGATGAACATGCTGCCGAACTTGCCCGCGCCCACGATTGCGACGGTGACGGGGCGCTGGTCGGCGGCGCGCTGCTTCAGCATTCTGTGCAAGTTCATCGTGTCTCCTGGGATTTGTCGGGCGGGCAAAGCGCCTCGCCCTCGCCGGCGATGGGATCCGGTAATGGCCATTGCGGCAGATTCGCGGAAAGCCGTCGCCCGGTTGGGGCAATGACCGGTATGTAAACACATTGCTTTTTCTTGTGAAAAGAGAATAAATTTACAACGATGGATGAGTTGAATTAATCGATCGTGCGGGATCTCCCTCCGCTGCGGGCTTTGGTGGCCTTCCGGGCCGTGATGGAGACCGGCAGCTTTGTGCGCGCGGCGGAAGTCCTGAACATTACCCCCTCGGCGGTGAGCCACCAGATCCGACTGCTGGAAGAAACCCTCAAAAAGCCGCTGTTCACCCGCCGCAATCGCAGTGTCTATCCCAACGAAACCGCGCTGGCTTACCACGCGTCGATCTCGGACGGGTTCGATCGCATCGCGCTGGCAACCCGGCAGGTCGGGACCGAGCGGAGCGAAACCCGGTTCATGATCCATTCCGCCCCCAGTTTTGCGACGACATTCCTGATGCCACGGCTGTCCTCCTTCATCGCCCGTTTTCCGGAACTCGATGTGACCCTGTCGTCCGGCGTGGGTCCGATCCGGATGGGTCCAGACGGTTTTCAGATCGACATTCAGCACATGACGACGCCCCCGGACGACTACGAGCGGGTCGAACTCGCACTCGAATTTTTCGTGCCGCTGGCGAGTCCGGATTTCTGCGCCAGGCATGCGCTGGTTGCTCCCGAGACGCTTACCCGGGCCCCGTTGATCCATTCATTGCGTTGTCCGGTCGACTGGAAACGCTGGGTAGGGCATTACGGTGAGGGGCATGCTCCGACTCGCGGCATGCAGTTCGACCGATCCTACCTGGTGCTGGCCGCCGCGGCCGACGGCCTGGGTCTGGCGCTGGAGTCGACCCTGCTTGCCGGCGACCTGATCGACAGCGGGCGCCTCAGCATGCCGTTCGGGGCCCGGGGATTGACCGCGAGTGCGCACCGGCTCGTGTTCCGGCGCAAGGATCGCAGCGATCCCCACATCCGCGCCTTCGTCGAGTGGACACTCGAGGCCTTGAAGGCGTCGCGGTGGGGGGCGGGTCAACAAGGGTAGGCCCCGTAGCTGACGACGATTGCGGCCCCGTTCAGGCCTGATCCTGGTCCGGAACAAGCCGTTTAAGTGCAAAACACTGTGTCGTCAACGATCACCTGTGTATCTGCGTTAAAACAACAGGCAGGGTTCTTGCCTGTGGCACCCAAGGATCACGGAGATTCGGCCGATGTTAGTCACGCACTATCAACAAGCGGGTTTTCAACTGGCGGGGGCGTTATGACCGCGGAGGGCGGCCATGACGGCCGCCTGCAGGTCCTGATCGTCGACGATGATGCCGGCGCCGCTGCCAGCGTGGCGGAACTGGTGCGGCTACTGGGCCACGAACCGTTTGTGGCCGACAGCGGTGCGCGCGGACTGGAGATCGCCCAGGGCCGGTCGGTGGACGTAGCGCTCCTGGATATCGAGATGCCCGGCATGGACGGCCATGAGTTGGCCAGAAGGCTGCTGCTTCTGCGACGCCTGGCCGTCTACATCGTGGCAATAACCGGTCGGGGCTCGGAGACCGACATGCAGCGGTCGGTGACCGCGGGGTTCGTCGAACACATCGTCAAGCCCTGCACCTTGAAGGTTCTCTCGCGAGTGCTGTCCCGTGCGGGCGATCACCTCGGCGGCGTCAGGCATACCCTCCAGTCGTACTGATTTTAGGAGGGGGCAGACCTAGTCAGGCCCGCCGCCGGATGCGCACGCCCAGGCGGACGAATTCATCCTTGAAAAGCATCGCTCCCAGGCCGACGAGGTAAGAAATCGCGCCGAGAAGAAAAATCGTGCTGTCACTCATGGGGGCAGTGTTCCTTCAGATGCCGCATCGGGCCCCGACGGGGCCGACGAGACCGGCTTCGTCCGCATTGTCCCCAAACAGGCGTCAGGTGGTTTAGTCGCGGGCCGGAAGGAATTCAGGAGGGGACCGGCGGTGAAAAACGGTCGTGCGGACGTGGGAGTCGCATACTAATGGGGTAGGGCGTTGCGCCGCCCATGCCGCCGGAGGAAAGCATGACTCTCAGGAAACTTCGGGAAACGACGCGGCTTCGACTAGTCGAGCGGGGGGCGCCGGCGGATATCGTCGCCAGCTACCTCGCTCATTGGGACAGCGAGTTGCTCTCCGAAGGCACGAAGCCCTTGCCCTGCCCGGACTGCTTTTCGGACGACAAGATATCCCGGTTGCATCGCGTCTCGTCTCCGGCCGGCATCGGCATCGTCACTTGCCCCGCCTGCGGCGTCAGTTTTGAATTTCCGGACTTCGAAGGGGCTGCAGGAGGTCAAGGGACCTGGCCGACCCGGCGGTAAGATCCGCCGCCGTCCGCCTTCGCCCTGGTGTGAACGGCGGTCGCCCCGATCTCCTTCGGGTCAGTCCGGGACAGGTCCGGAAGTTGCCGTCCTCAGTAAAACCATCAGGGGGACGAAGATGTCGGAGAGGAAGCGGCTGCGTGTGCTGATCGTGGATGACGATCCGGACGCGGCCGGGGGACTGGTTGAACTGTTGGACATGCATGGGCATGAAGCACGCGTGGCGCATGACGGCCGCAGCGCCATCCGCTGGATGAGGAACGACGAATTTCAATTGGTGCTGCTGGATATCGGGTTGCCCGATATGGACGGCTACGAGGTGGCGCGGCGCCTGACGCTGCTGGGGGAGCGCAGCATCAGTATCGTGGCATTGACAGGGTTCAGCAGCGAAGAAGATCTCCGGCGTTCGGGCGGCGCCGGCTTCGACGCGCACATCGTCAAACCCTGCCGGTCGGATCAGTTGGCCGTCATCCTCGACAAGGCGATGGCGCGCACGGCCTGACGACGCCATCGGCTGGATAAGACGGCGAGCATCAGTGCAGCAGGGCCGAAGGCTGCAGCAGGCGCCCCAGCATCGCACGCACACTGTCGTAGCCCCGGTGCTTTTCGAAGAAGTGCGTCTCCAGCCAGAGGAAATGTCCGAGCAGGACTTCGGGCGTGGCATTGCGCACGGTATCCATGAACTCGTCGAAATACTCCTTGGCAAGTTGATACCAGCGGTCTTCACTCAGCCGCGCTGCGGCCCCGTTCCTTTCGCACTCCGCGCTGTAGGCGTCGTCGACCACCTGCTCGGTTTTTTCGGCGAAGGTCGCAAACGTCAGCAACGTCGCCAGCGCTTCGGCTTCCCGTCCGGGCTCGAGGGCCCCGACGAAGGCCATTTCACTGCCGTCCACCACCAGGGCAGGGGTCATGAACATCTGGGCTTGCATGCTGCTCCTCGTCCGTTCGATTCCTGGGGATCATCTCCCGGGAGTCACCGTCTGTCTGCCGAAAACGTCACAGGGCGGATGTGAACACTCCGACGCCCGCGGTTCCCGCTTGCATAATCCGGACTGGCGTCAATCGATCGAAGGTGCCCGTTGCAATGACAAGGATAAGCGCCGACCGCCACGGCGGGCCGGAACCGGCACGACAGCCAGTACTTGACGCGGGCCCCGCGGCCTCGCCGCTGCGATGATCGTGCCCGGACTTCAGTATTGCCGGCCTCCGCCGGCGGATGCACCCTGGCTCGTGGTCTGTCTGTGTGCGGACTGGTGCGGTACCTGCCGCGACTTTCGGCCGCACCTGGACTCGGTCGCTGCCGATTTCCCGGCCAATGCATATGCCTGGATCGACATCGAGGACGATGCTGAGATCGCCGGGGAAATCGATATCGAAACCTTCCCGACGCTGCTGGTCATGAGCGAGCGCGAGGTGCTGTTCTACGGACCGGTCCTACCCGGAGAAGAGGCCCTCAGGCGCCTGCTGCGCGCCCTCGAGGAGAATGGAGCCCAGCCGACGGCGCTTGATGAAGCGGTCCAGGATCTCGTGAGCCGCCTGCGGCCCGGCTGACTCGCACTACCTGTTTCCGTTCTAACTCCACACTGTCCTCTCCGCCAGTCGGCCAAAACCCGACATTGGCGCGATTGCCTGTCGACCCGCCCGACAGGCACTGAGACTATCGAATGCTCTATGGCGCATTTCGGACATCTGATCAACGGCGCGGCCTGGGCGGTGACAGGCAAAGTCGTGCAGTTCCTCCTCAGCCTTGTGACGCTGGCGGTGGTCGCTCGCCTGATCGGACCCGAGGCCTATGGCGTCTACGCACTCGGGTGGCTCGTCCTGGGCCTTTTCGACATCCTGGTCGGCGGCGCACCGACCGATACGCTGATCCAGCGCAAGTCTGCGACGCCGGGTCACTTCAACGCCACCTTCTGGGCCTCGCTGGGCCTGGCATTGGCGGGACTGGCGCTGGTGTGGACGACTGCCGACACCCTGTCGGGCTGGCTCTCAGGCGGCGCACTCCTGGCCGCGATACTGCCGGTGCGCGGATTCATCTTCGTCTTCCGGGCCGTCTCGGTCGGCCCCACCGCCCACCTGATGCGGGAATCGCGCTTCCGGGCGATCGCCAAGGCCGAAATGCTGGCCTCCATCGTCTCCAATCTCGTCGGCGTAGGCCTGGCTTTGTCGGGAGCGGGTATCTGGAGCCTGGTGGGTATGGAGTTGAGCCGAGCCCTGGTTCTGACGATCGGCGTCTATGTCCTGTCGCGCTGGCGACCGGGGCTGCGGATGCGGTCGTCGGATTTCACGGACTTGCTTGCCTTCAATGCCAGTACGTGGGGTTCCTGGGGGCTGGGCTATGTCGAGAGCCAGTTGCCGCGACTGCTCATCGCCTCCGCGCTGGGTCCGCAGGCAGTCGGCTATTACGCGCTGGCGCAGCGGCTCGGCGAGCAGGTGTCGGACATCCTGATGACCCCGGCCTACAACGTGGTCCAGGCCGGCGTGGCACGCGCCCAGCACGATATCGCCAACGCGCGGCGGCTCGCTGCCGGCACCCTGCGCGTTACGGCGGTGGTGGCCTGTCCACTCTTTCTCGGGCTCGCGGCATTGGCGCCGGTGCTTGTGCCGACCGTCTTCGGCGCCCAGTGGACCGGCGCGGTGCCGGTCGTGCAGTTGCTGATGCTGCTGGGGATTCGCTCGTCGATGTCCATCGTGCAGGCAGCGGTGGTGCGGGGGATGGGCAAAGCGCATTGGGAGATGATGAGCGCCGCGATGTCGGTCAGCTTTGCGGCCGCGCTGGTCAGCCTCGCGGCACCCTTCGGCCTGGTTCCTGCGGCTGCCGCGGTCGTGATCAGCGCATGGCTCATCTGGCCCTTCGACGCCCTGCTGGTACGGCGGCTCACCGGCCTGACGATCGCGCTGCAGGGCTCCGCCGGTTCGCGGGCGGCCTTCTCGGCTGGCGCCATGGCGATCGTTGTCATGGTCCTGACGCCGACCCTGCTGGACCACCTGCCGCCGGTGGCGGCCATGGCCTTGCTGGCGTTGGTCGGTGCGATCGCCTACTGGGGGCTGCTGCGCATCTTCATGCCGGCCGCCGCCGCGGTCATCGAGCACGTGGTCCGGGCACTGGCGCGACGCGACTTCGTGGCGGTTCGTGCCTCCATGAGCAACCTCTCGGCCTGAGCCTCTATCGCTGAAGTTCTAGGCCTGAAGGCCCGACCGGCCCTTGCGCTTGCGGTATGTCTTCACGAGCAGCGGCACGATCACCAGCAGCGCTGTCAGGGCGAGGAAACCAGCCGAGATCGGGTGGGTGACGAACACGGTGATGTCCCCCTGGCTGATTGCGAGCGCCCGTCGCAGCTGGGTCTCCGCCATCGGTCCGAGGATCAGTCCGATCACCGCCGGCGCCGTGGGAAAGCCATGGCGTCGCATGCCGAAGCCCATCAGACCGAAGCCGGCCAGCACCAGGAGGTCGACGATCGATTGATGCAGGCTGTAGGCGCCCAGCGTGGCAAAGATCAGGATCCCGCCGTAGAGTTGCGGCTTGGGCACTTCCAGTACCTTGACCCAAATGCCGATCAGCGGCAGGTTGAGCACCAGCAACAGCACGTTGCCGACATAGAGGCTCGCGATCAGGGTCCAGACCAGTTCCGCCTGGGTGACGAACAGCAGCGGACCCGGCTGGATGCCATAGTTCTGGAAGGCCGCCAGCAGGATTGCTGCGGTTGCAGAGGTGGGAATGCCCAGGGTCAGAAGCGGTACCAGCACGCCGGCCGAGGCCGCGTTGTTGGCAGCCTCGGGGCCGGCGACTCCTTCGATCGCGCCGTTGCCGAACTCCTCGGGGAACTTGGTCAGCTTCTTCTCGAGGGCGTAGGAGAGGAAGGTCGGCACTTCCGCGCCGCCCGCGGGGATCGTTCCGAAGGGAAATCCGATGGCCGTGGCCCGCAGCCAGGCCGGCCACGAACGCTTCCAGTCACTGCGGGACATCCACAGGGATCCCTTGATGGACTGCAGTTCGTCCTTGCTCCGGCTCTGGTACGCCGCCATGTAGAGCGCCTCACCGACGGCGAACAGTCCGACGGCCATGACCACCACGTCGATACCGTCCAGCAGTTCCGGCACGCCGAAGGCGAAGCGCGCCTGGCCGGTCTGGCTGTCGATGCCGATGAGACCGAAGAACAGACCGGCGAAGAGGCTGGTCAGTCCCCGCACCGTCGAACTGCCGAGCACTGCCGCGACCGTGACGAAGGCGAAGATCATCAGCGCGAAATATTCCGCGGGACCGAAGGCGATTGCGATCTCGACGACGATCGGCGCAAGCAGCGTCAGGAGCACCGTGGCAATCGTTCCGGCCACGAATGAACCGATGGCGGCGGTGGCCAGCGCAGGCCCGGCTCGCCCGTTCTTCGCCATCTTGTTGCCTTCGAGCGCTGTGGCCAGCGATGCCGACTCCCCAGGCGTGTTGAGCAGGATGGTGGTGGTTGAGCCACCGTACATCGCGCCGTAGTAGATCCCCGCGAACATGATCAGCGCGCCGACCGGTTCGAGCCGCGTCGTGAGCGGCAGCAGCATGGCCACAGTCAGGGCGGGCCCGACGCCGGGCAGCACCCCGATGGCGGTACCGAGCGTCACGCCGATGAGGCCCCACAGGAGGTTCATGGGAGCAAGGGCGAGACTGAAGCCTTGCAGCAATGCGGTCAGTGTGTCGGTCATGGATCGGATCGCATCGCGGGACTGGCCGCAGCCGGGTGGATCAGATGCCGGCTGCGCCGAGTATCGGTTTGAGCAGGCCCGCTGGCAGATTGACGTTGAGGAAGTGGACGAAGAACAGGAACACGCCCAGCCCCATGAGCAGACCGGTCAGCAGGTCGCGGACGGGGCGGCGGCTGCCGAAGCCCCGGGCGACGCAGAGAAACAGCACCGCGGCGGCAATGACGAACCCGGCGGTATGCATCAGGGCCATCTGCGCGCCGAGACCGGCGAGCACCCATGCGAAGGCACCGCCGATAAAGGCGTGATCCCCGCGCTCGACCGGGTCGTCCGGCTCCGCATTGCGCCAGCCGCCACGCACCGCCTGGGCGAGCAGCCAGAGGCCCAGGATAGTGAGACCGAGACCGACGACCATCGGCATCATGTCGGGGCCGACCAGCGAATAACGCTCCCCGCCGGACAGGCTGGCGCCGGTGACGAGCACGCCGACGCCGGCGGCCAGCACCCCGAGGGAGAGCGCGACCTCAGTCCTGCCGCGACTGCCGCCGGCGGTGCCCAAGGTCAGGCTTTCTTGACCAGGCCGAGCGAGGACAGGATCCCGCCGACGCGGTCGATGTCCTCTTCGAGGAATTTCTTGTAGTCGTCGCCGCCGAGGAACCAGGGCGTCCAGCCGAGCTTGGCCAGCGTTTCCTTCCAGGCTGGTGTCTCGGTTGCCGCCTTGACCGCCTTGACGAGGGTGTCGCGCTGGGCGGGGCTGATGTCGGGGCCGCCGAAGCAGCCGCGCCAGTTGCCGAGGACCACGTCGACCCCCTGTTCCTTCATGGAAGGAATGCCGTCCTGGGCCTCCGGCCCGGAGACGGCAAGGGCGCGCATCCGGCCGCCCTTGATCTGCTCGGCAAACTCGCCCAGGCCGGATACGCCGGCAGTGACGTGGCCGCCGATGATGGCGGCGATCGCCTCGCCGCCGCCCTTGAAGGGCACATAGTTGATCTTGGCGGTGTCTGCCCCGACCGCCTTGGCCGCAAGCCCGACGAGGATGTGATCCGTGCCGCCGGCCGAGCCGCCCCCCCACGAGACCGCGCCGGGATTGGCCTTGAACGCAGCCATCAGGTCCTTCAGCGTCTTGTGCGGCGATGAAGCCGGCACCACGATGACGCCGTATTCGCTGGTCAGTCGCGCGATCGGTGTCACCATGGTGAGGTCGACCGCCGATTTGCTCAGGATGATGCCGCCGACCATCACCATGCCGCCGATCAGCAGCGAATTGCCGTCGCTCTTGGCATTGTTGATGAACTGCGCCAGCCCGAGCGTACCGCCCGCGCCCCCCTTGTTCTCGAATTGCGCCCCGCTGATCAAGCCGGCCGATTGCATCGCCACCGCGAGGTTGCGACCGGTCTGATCCCAGCCGCCACCCGGATTGGCGGGAATCATCATCTTGAGCGTTCCGAGGTTCTGGGCTTGCGCCGGACCGGCGGCCAGCCCCTGGGCGGCGAGCAGGGATGCGAGCGCGGCCAGGTTGAATTCACGACGTTGCATGTGGAGGTCTCCTGATGACAGCAGATGGCTGGATTATTCGTGCGAAGTTCATTGCGCGGCGACCGGATCGGCCGGAAGCAGACCGGGCCGGACCTTGCTTTTAGTGTATCGCTGAATCGCGCACCCGGGCGCAGGGACGTCCAAAGACCGGCGAGTGTCGACCTGCGATAATCCGCCCTTGTCAGGCCAGTGCTCGGGGATGTCGATGATCCGGAAGTTGCTGATTTCCGCCGGGGTGCTGCTGCTTGTCCTGGTGCTTGCGGCCGTCGCGCTGGTGACACTGGTCGATGTCAATCGCTTCAAGCCGCAGATCGAGCAGTTCGTGCAGGATCGCTACCAGCGCAGCCTGAAGATGAACGGCGACCTTGCGCTCTCGGTGTTTCCCCGGATTGCGCTGAGCCTGCCGCCGTCGACGCTCTCCGAACCCGGCGGCGCCGGCGAGGCGGCGAGCCTGGCCGGGGCCCGCGTCAGCGTCGAGGTCCTGTCGTTGCTGCGTGGCGAAGTGGTCGCGGACAAGGTTGCGATCGACGCCCTTAAGGCAACCGTCGAGCTCCGACCGGACGGCACGCTGAGCATCGACGACCTGCTCGGCGCTGCCCCGCCTGCCGCGACGCCTTCGCCCGCGCCCGCGTCCGCGTCCGCTCCCGCTCCGCCGCCATCGGCCCCGGCGCCTGCCGGCAGTCTGCCTCGGTTCGATATCGGTGGACTGCAACTTACCGGCGGCCAGGTCACCTACAAGGATCGGCAGGCCGGCAGGCTGATCACGATCAGCGACATCGACCTGGAC
>JBBRJB010000011.1:0-14622 GCA_038220085.1 Burkholderiales bacterium | reverse complement strand
CAGATCCTGGTAACCCAGCCGTCGCTACTGGGACTGCAGATCCTGCTGGACCTGTCGCAGCGCCCCGCCGGGCTCGGAGACTCGGGGACCGCCGCCGACCTCGACGAAGCGGCGCTGCGCACCCTGGTCAAGCGCCAGGCCGAGAAGATGTCGCGCTATGTCTGCAGCGTCTGCGGCTTTCGTGCGCAGCATTACTACTGGCAGTGTCCGGGCTGCAGTCGCTGGGACAGTTATTCGCCGCAACGCACCGAAGAACTGGAATCGTCGACATGAGCGCGGCGCAGCGCCGATAGTCCTGCAATGGCGGGCTCGGCGGCAGAACACTCCGGTGCGCTGAACTGGCGGCAGCGGGCGACGCAATACCTGCGCCTGCTGCGCCTGCACCGTCCGATCGGCACCCTGCTGCTGTTGTGGCCGACGCTATGGGCCTTGTTCATCGCCTCGCGCGGGATGCCTGATCGCTACGCGCTTTTCGCATTTACGCTGGGCACCTTCCTGATGCGCTCGGCCGGTTGCGCCATCAACGATTGGGCTGATCGCGACTTCGACGGGGCAGTCGAGCGGACCCGGGACCGGCCGCTGGCATCCGGCCGGATCGCGCCGTGGGAAGCCGTGATGTTATTCGTGGTACTGAGCCTGCTGGCGCTGCCGCTGGTGATTCCGTTCGGCCCGCTTACCTGGTTCCTGGCAGTGGTCGCGGCTGTGCTGGCAGGGACCTATCCGTTCTTCAAGCGCTTCTTTGCGATTCCCCAGGCTTTCCTCGGCGTGGCCTTCGGTTTCGGCATCCCGATGGCGTTCGCGGCGGTCCGGGGCGAGTTGCCACTGTCCTGCTGGGTGTTGCTGGCGGCCAATATCGCCTGGGTCGTGGCCTACGATACCGAATATGCGATGGTCGATCGGGACGACGACCTGAAGATCGGCATCCGGACTTCGGCCATCACCTTCGGACGTCACGACGTCCTTGCGGTCATGCTGTGCTACGCATCGAGCCTGGGCCTGCTCTGCTGGGTCGCGGTGCTGGAAGACCTGTGGCCGGGAATCGCCATCGGCCTGCTGCCGGCGGCCGCAATAAGTCTCTACCACTACCGGCTGATCCGCGGGCGCGAGCGCGATGGCTGCTTTGCCGCCTTCAATCACAATACCTGGTTCGGCGCCGCCGTGTTCGCCGGCGTGTTCGCGGCGGTCATGATCTGAGTCCCGCCAGGTCAGATCGGGTGGATGGATATACAGTCATTGCGCTAGACTCCTGGACTTGCGCCATGTCGAACAACATCATCAAGCCGGTGGCGATACCCGGCGCTGTCAACGCCGCCGTCCATGATCGCGCCGCAGCCGACTGGCTTGCCAGGCTGAACGAGGCCCAGCGCCAAGCGGTCACTTTCGGCAGCCCGGCCCACGGCGGAGTCGGCGCGCCGCCGCTGCTGGTGATTGCTGGCGCCGGCACCGGCAAGACGGCGACCCTGGCGCATCGTGTCGCCTGGCTGGTCGTCAACGGCGTGGCGCCCGACCGGATTCTCCTGCTCACCTTCAGCCGGCGGGCCGCGCAGGAGATGATCCGCCGCGCGGAACGGCTCATCGGCGAGGCGCGCCGGCTCGCCTCCCCGGGGCGCAGGCAGGTGGCGACGCCGGTGCGCCTGAACTGGGCCGGCACCTTCCACGCCGTCGGCGCCCGCCTGTTGCGCGAGCACGCCGGCAGGCTGGGGTTGGATGCGGCTTTCGGCATCCTCGACCGGGCCGATGCGGCCGATCTCATCGACGTGATCCGCCACGACCAGGGACTGTCGGCCAGGACGCGGCGCTTTCCCCGCAAGGACACCTGCCTTGCGATCTACTCGTACCGGGTCAATACCGGCTGGCCGCTGCAGCGGGTGCTCGACGAGCACTTCCCCTGGTGTGCGGACTGGGCCGAAGATCTGCGTAATCTGTTCAAGGTCTACGTCGAACGAAAACTGGCCCACAGCGTGCTCGACTACGACGACTTGTTGCTGTGGTGGCATGCCGCCATGTCGGATGAACGACTGGCGGCGGAAATCGGCGCCGGCTTCGACCACGTGCTGGTGGACGAGTTCCAGGATACCAACGGCTTGCAGGCGCAGATCCTCTACGCGATGAAACCCGATGGGCGCGGGCTGACCGTGGTGGGCGACGATGCCCAGTCCATCTACGCCTTTCGCGCAGCCGATGTCGGCAACATCCTCGGCTTTCCTCAGCGCTTCGATCCTCCTGCGAGCCAGGTCACGCTGGACCTGAATTACCGCTCGCAGCAGCCGGTGCTCGATGTCGCCAACGAGCTGATCGCCGAGGGCAAGCGGCAGTATCCGAAGCGCCTGCGCAGCGACCGTCGCGGCGGGGCGCGGCCCCGTCTGGTCACCGTCCTGGACGACCGCGCCCAGGCCGATTATGTCGTCGGTGAAGTGCTGGCCCAGCGCGAGGCCGGCGTGCCCCTCAAGCGGCAGGCAGTGCTGTTCAGGAGCGGGCACCACAGCGACACGCTGGAGGTGGAACTCGCGCGGCGCAATATCCCGTTCGTCAAGTACGGCGGCCTGAAGTTCCTCGAGGCGTTGCACATCAAGGATGTGCTGGCGGTGCTGCGCTGGGCCGACAACCCCAAAAACGGGATTGCCGCTTTCCGGGTCCTGCAGATGCTGGACGGGGTCGGCCCGGCAACCGCCAGCAAGTGCCTCGCGCACCTGGCGGCCCAGGGCTGGCGATTCGAAGCGCTGGCCGGCTTCGAGATGCCTCCTGCCACTGCCGATGCCTGGCCGGTATTCAGCGGTCTGATGCTGGCGCTGGCACGGCCGGGCGCGGTCTGGGCGGGCCAGCTGGAGCAGGTCACCGGGTGGTATCGGCCACTGCTGGCGCAGCGCCACGACGATGCGGCCGTGCGCGCTGCCGACCTGGATATGCTGGTTTCACTGGCACCGCAGTTCGCCACCCGGGAGCGCTTCCTGACCGAACTGACGCTGGATCCGCCGGCTGCCTCCGGTGACCTCGCCGGCGACGCGCTGAAAGACGAGGACTACCTGATCCTCTCGACCGTGCATTCCGCCAAGGGGCAGGAGTGGGACGCCGTGTACCTGCTCAATGTCGCCGACGGCAATTTCCCGAACGAGTTCTCGACCGCAAGCGAGGCCGGCATCGAAGAGGAACGCCGGCTCCTGTATGTCGCCGTCACCCGCGCGCGTGACAGCCTGCACCTGATCGAGCCGCAGCGCTATTTCGTCACGCAGCAGCCGCGGCTGGGCGACCAGTACGTGCACGGTGCGCGCAGCCGGTTCCTGAGCGACGCGGTCCTGGCGCATATCGACCAGTGCGGCAGCGACGGTCTTGCGATCGTCGACCGGGGGGCTCAGTCCGGCGGCCGGCTGGCGGGCAGGGAGCCGGCCGGGCCGGTCGTGGACGTTGCGGCGCGCCTGCGCGGCATGTGGTGAGCCGCCGCGGCGCGTCTACTGCGCCGCTCAAGGTCCCGCTGCCGCCTCGTCCGACAACTGCCGGCTGCGCGTCGCGGCGGCGCGGATCGCCGAACTGAAAATGCCCTTGACCTGGCGCTCGTCGAGCACCGCGATGGCGGCGGCGGTAGTGCCGCCGGGCGAAGTCACCCGCGCGCGCAGCGTCTCGGGTGGTTCGTCCGAGGCGAGCGCCAGCAGCGCGGCGCCCTTGACCGTATGGATTGCCAGATCGCGAGCGGCGGCCGCATCCAGGCCACCGGCGATACCCGCCTCCGTCATCGCCTCCATGAGGTAAAAGGCATAGGCGGGGCCGCTGCCGCTGACCGCGGTGACGGTGTCGATGAGTTCCTCGTGGTCGACCGACACGACCTTGCCGGTACTGGTCAGGATCGCCCTGGCAAGCGTGAGATCGCCTGGTGTCGTGCCGGGCGGCGCATAGATCCCGGCGATACCTTCGCCGATCAGCGACGGCGTGTTCGGCATGGCGCGAACGATGCGGCTGTGGCCCCCGCTCAAGCCGGCGATCAAGCCGATGTCGAGCCCCGCGGCAATGCTCACCAGGACCGCTTTCGGATTGCGCCGCAGGAGGTCCTGGCAGGCGGCCAGCGCGGCCCCGGCCTGCTGCGGCTTGACCGCGAGCACCACGGCATCGAAGCGTACCTGTGGGCCGATGTCGTCCGCGGCAGCAAAGACCGTCACACCGAGCTTGTCGCTGAGGCCGGCTCGCGCCGCTGGCTGCGGCTCCACCGCGCCGATCTGCGCTGCCGGCACCCCGGCCCGGACCAGCCCGCTGATCATGGCACTGGCCATGTTGCCGCCGCCGATGAAGAGTATCCGGCTGGCGCTGTGCAGTCCGGTGTCGCCAGTGCCGGCATTATCCGGACGGGGCGCTTGCGCAGTGTCGGTCATGATGGATTCCGGTCGTTGGTTTCTCTGGTGGCAGTCGGAGGCCGCAACAGGGTTCGTGGCCGCAACCCGAGCGCCAGCAGGGTCGCAAAATAGACGATACCACCGCCGGCGACCAGCCCCAGTACCAGGGCCGCCCGCTCGAATGGCTGGGCGTGGAGTGCCGGCCAGTCGAAGCGATGGCTGAAATACCAGAGCGGCCCCGCCATGGCCAGCACCCCGGCCGCCACCCGGGCGCCGAAGCCCGCCCAGCCGCGACTGGGCGTGAACAGACCGCGACGGCGCAGACCCAGCAGCAGCCAGCCGGAGTTCAGCCAGGCGCCGAGCGATATCGCCAGGGCGAGCCCCGCGTGTGCCAGCCAGGGGACGAGCAGCAGGTTGAGCAACTGGGTCATGATGAGCACGCTGATCGCGATCTTCACCGGCGTTCTCACGTCCTGCTGGGCGAAGAAGCCGGGCGCCAGGATCTTGACCGCGACCAGGCCGAAAAGGCCGACCGAATACGCGGTCACGGTGCGCGCCGTCATCGCCAGGTCACGGTCCCCGAAGGCGCCGTAATGGAACATCAGGGCGGTCAGGGGCTCGGCAAGGAGGGCGAGCCCGAGCATCGCCGGCGCCGCCAGCAGTACCGCCAGGCGCAGGCCCCAGTCAAGCAGGGCGCTGTACTGTCCCGGATCCCCGTCGGCGTGGGCCTGCGACAGGCTGGGCAGCAGCACCGTGCCCAGGGCGATTCCCAGCAGCGCCGTGGGGAATTCCATCAGCCGGTCGCCGAAGGAGATCCACGAGACGCTGCCGGGAGCCAGATGGGAGGCGATCTGGGTGTTGATGATGAGGCTGATCTGCGCCACCGAGACTGCGAGGATTGCCGGCGCCATGTTCTTGAGGATCCGGCGCACCACCGGATCCCGTAGCGCGCGCAAGGGCATCAGACCGATGCGGGGCAGCATGCCGATTTTGAGCAGCGCGGGCACCTGCCAGGCCAGCTGGGCGACGCCGCCGATGACTACGCCGGCGGCCAGTGCATAGATCGGCGGCTCGAAATGGTCCGACAGGAACAGCGCGGCGAGAATGAAGGAAAGGTTGAGCAGCACCGGCGCGAAGGCCGGCACTGCGAAGTTGCGCCACAGATTCAGGACGCCGGCAGAGAGGGCGACCAGCGAAATCAGGAGGATGTAGGGGAACATCCAGCGCGTCAGGGTCACGGTGACCCGGAAGATCTCCGGGTCGTCGCGCAGGCCGCTGGCGATCAGCGTGACCAGCAGCGGTGCGCCAACGACCCCGGCGATCGAGACCAGCAGCAGCGTCCAGAAGAGAACGGTGGCCACCGAATCGACGATGGCCTTGGTGCGGGTGGGATCGGTACGGCGTGTCTCCGCCAGGATCGGCACGAAAGCCTGGGTGAAGGCGCCTTCCGCAAACAGCCTGCGAAGCAGGTTCGGCAGCCGGAATGCCACGAAGAAGGCGTCGGTGTATGGCCCGGCCCCGAACGTAGCCGCGACCATGGTCTCGCGGACCAGGCCGGTGATCCGGGAAATCAAGGTAAGGCCGCTGATGGTGGCGACTGCCCGAAGAAGATTCAACGCGGACCCTGGTTCTTGTTCTTTAGGAGCGAGGGCGCCGGACTGCCGCGATGGCGACTGGACGGCGCTCCGTAGGAGGCACTTGAGCCGATCTTGATACCCGGGGGCGGGTCAAGCTATAATACCGGGCTACCCTGCGTCAATCCAGCATGCCACGGCGGCAGCCGGCCGGGTGGCGCAGACCCCAACACGATCAGGATCATCAATGGCCAATATTGCGTCAGCTCGCAAGCGGGCACGTCAGGCGGTACAACTCAACGCGCACAACAGCAGCCTGCGCTCGCGCTTGCGCACGGCCATCAAGTCGGTTCGCAAGGCGATCGCCACCGGTGACAAGGCCGTCGCTTCCAACCAGTTCAGGGAATCGATGAGCATCATCGATTCGATTGCGGACAAACGCATCATCCACAAGAACGCTGCCGCCCGCCACAAGAGCCGTCTCGCTTCTGCCGTGAAGTCGATGGCCTGAATTTATCCGGCGGGTCGCTCGCCGAAGAGGGCCGAACCGACCCTGACGATCGTCGCGCCGTGGCCGATCGCCATTTCCAGGTCTGCTGACATTCCCATCGACAGGGTGTCGAATGCCGCTGCCGCCGCCGGGCCCGATGCGCCCGATTCCAGGCTGGCGCGCACCGCGTCGAACAGTTCCCGGACCAGACCGAACCGCCGCGCCTGCAACGACAGATCATCGGTCGGCTCCGGGATCGCCATCAGCCCCCGAAGCGCCAGGCCCTGCAGCGCGGCAACTGCGCCTGCCAGTTGCACGATCTCGTCGGGCTCGCACCCGCTCTTGCTTTCCTCGCCCGAGACGTTGACCTGCAGGCACAGGTTGAGCGGCGCCAGGTGCATCGGGCGCTGTTCCGACAGCCGCCTGGCAATCCGCTCCTGGGCCACCGACTGCACCCAGTCGAAAGACTCCGCAATCTTGCGGGTCTTGTTCGACTGGATGGGACCGATGAAGTGCCACTCCAATGGCAGCGCCGGGTCGCCCTCCGCCTGGGCGAGGGCAGTGCGCGCCAAGTCCCCGGCCTGCGGGCTGCGGCCAAGCGCGGTCATCTTACCCAGCGCCTCCTGCAGGTAGTTCTCCCCGAAGGCCGTCTGCCCGGCCAGTGCCAGTTCCCTGACGCAGCCGGCGGGAAAGGTCTTGCTGACGGCGAGCAGGCGAACGCTGCCCGGCGGCCGGCCGGCGGCCACTTCCGCCCGTTCGATCCTCTGCCTGACGGCGATAAAGCGTTGTTCCAACGAGAGCTTGCCGTTCATCGCCTGCCGATGCTTGTTCAACCGGTAGGGCCGGGCGTTCGCCGGGGGTGCACCTACCATAGGTCAGCCGGATTGTAGGGCAGGGCACGGCAGGGCCGTATCGCACGGGCTCGCGGCCCGCTGCCAGGGGCGTTGCAGGACAACCAGGACCACGATCAATGGATATTGCAGAACTGCTGGCCTTCTCGGTCAAGAACAAAGCCTCCGACCTTCACCTGTCGGCGGGGCTGCCGCCGATGATCCGCGTGCATGGCGACGTCCGTCGTATCAATCTGCCGCCGATGGAGCACAAGGACGTGCACGGCCTGATCTACGACATCATGAACGACTCGCAGCGCAAGCAGTACGAAGAGAACCTGGAGGTCGACTTCTCGTTCGCGATTCCAGGCCTCGCGCGGTTCCGGGTAAACGCATTCGTGCAGCAGCGCGGCGCCGGCGCCGTGATGAGGACCATTCCTTCGAAGATCCTGTCGCTGGAGGACCTCAACTGCCCGAAGTCGTTCATCGACATCGCGAGCCAGCCCCGCGGCCTGGTTCTGGTCACCGGTCCGACCGGATCCGGCAAGTCGACCACCCTTGCCGCCATGATCAATCACATCAACGAGAACCTCTACGGCCACATCCTCACGGTGGAGGACCCGATCGAGTTCGTGCACGATTCCAAGCGATCGCTGATCAACCAGCGCGAGGTCGGCCCCCATACCCTCTCGTTCAACAATGCCTTGCGCAGCGCGCTGCGTGAGGACCCGGACATCATCCTGGTCGGCGAATTGCGCGACCTCGAGACCATCCGCCTGGCGCTGACCGCCGCCGAGACCGGTCACCTGGTCTTCGGCACCCTGCACACGTCGTCGGCCGCCAAGACGATCGACCGTATCGTCGACGTGTTCCCGGCTGCCGAGAAGGACATGGTGCGCGCGATGTTGTCGGAGTCGCTCAAGGCGGTCATCTCGCAATCGCTGCTCAAGACCAAGGACGGCAGCGGGCGCGTGGCCGCGCACGAGATCATGGTCGGCACGCCGGCGATCCGCAACCTGATCCGGGAGGCGAAGGTTTCACAGATGAATGCCGCTATCCAGACCGGCGCCGCCCTGGGCATGCAGACGCTCGACCAGTGCCTGACCGACCTGGTCCGGCGCAACGTCGTGTCAATGCAGGAAGCGCGCTCCGCAGCCACGGTCAAGGACAACTTCCCTGCCTGACGGGTACCGTGCCGACGAACCCGCTGCATCCACCACAAGGACCGACCATGCTCATTGCCGACCGTGCCAACCCTTCCGTGCCGGGCGCGGGCTCAGGGGCAAAGCCAGCCTCGCTGGAACGCGAGCAGGCGGCGAAGTTCCTGCACGATCTGCTGCGCCTGATGGTCTCGAAGAAGGGTTCGGACCTGTTCCTGACCGCCGAGTTCCCGCCAGCATTCAAGATCGACGGCAAGCTGATGCCGGTTTCGAGCGTGCCGCTGACTGCGCAGCACACCACCGAGCTGGTGCGGGCGCTGATGAGCGACCGCCAGGCCGCGGAGTTCGAAGCCAACAAGGAACTGAACTTCGCGATCAGTCCAAGCGGCATCGGCCGGTTCCGCGTCAACGCTTTCACCCAGCTGGGCCGCACCGGCATCGTGCTGCGGGTGATCCAGAGCGCGATCCCGAAGTTCGAGGAGCTGAACCTGCCGCCGGTGATGAGCGAGTTGTCCATGACCAAGCGCGGCCTGATTATCATGGTCGGCGCGACCGGTTCCGGCAAGTCGACCACCCTGGCATCGATGATCGGCTTTCGCAACGAGAACAGCTACGGCCACATCGTCACGATCGAGGATCCGGTCGAGTTTGTTCACCCGCACCGCAACTGCATCGTGACGCACCGCGAAGTCGGCGTCGACACGGTCAGCTGGGAGGTGGCGCTCAAGAACACGCTGCGCCAGGCGCCCGACGTGATCATGATCGGCGAGATCCGCGATCGCGAGACGATGGAACATGCGGTCGCCTTCGCGGAGACCGGCCATCTATGCCTGGCAACGCTGCACGCCAACAGCGCGAACCAGGCCCTGGACCGGATCATCAATTTCTTCCCGGAGGAGCGGCGCCATCAGTTGCTGATGGACCTGTCGCTCAACCTGAAGGCCCTGATCTCACAGCGGCTGCTTCCCCTGGAGGGCCGCAAGGGCCGGGTGGCGGCGGTCGAGGTGATGATCAACTCGCCGCTGGTGTCGGACCTGATCTTCAAGGGCAACGTCTCTGAGATCAAGGAGATCATGAAGAAGTCGCGCGAACTCGGCATGCAGACCTTCGACCAGCATCTCTTCGATCTGTTCGAGCAGGGCCAGATCAGCTACGAGGATGCGCTTCGCAATGCCGACTCGGTAAACGACCTGCGTCTGAACGTGAAACTGAACGGGCAGCGGGTCAAGCGGGACGTGAACTCGGGGATCGGCCACCTGGACCTGGTCTGATCCCTGCGGCCGCCCGGGCCGCCTGCTCGAACACCAGAATAACGCCGTTGGCCCGGCCTGCGGCCACCGTGACGGTGGTGGCATCGCGGGCAGCGGCCGTGCCGGCAGCGCGGGCGGCCGCCTCGAGGTCGTTCACCCGCAGCACCAGCGCAGCCGCACCGGTCTGCGGCAGTTCTTCCTGCCGCGCCCCCGGGTGACGCGTGCGAAACTCGGTCTGGCTCATGAATACGAACTCGCCGCGGCCGGGGCCGGTGGGCACCCGTGCGGCGGCGCCGTCGGGCAGCGCCTGGCTATCGATCAGGCTCGCGAGTCGGGTGGCATCTTCCTGCGGGACCGGCGTGACCAGCACGAGCCGGACGATCCCGGTGGCGGTGTTGGGATGAGATTGCAGCGCCGGAATCCAGACGGCGTCGCGGGTATGGTGCTGGCAGGCGAAGAGTCGAATGTCTGCCGGGCGCTCGGTGAGCGGCCAGTGGAATACGCTGAACGCGGCCTTTGCCTCTCCGCCACCGGGCAGGTTCACCGGACGGCTGAACTCGACCGGGCCCAGCGCGTCGAACCCGCGGGATCGAAGGGCAGCCGCCCCGGCCGCGGCATCGCTGGTGGTGAAAGCCGCGCGTTCGAGGCCGTCGCCCCGCCTCTGGAGAAAGTCACGACCGGGAGCGTTGAGGTCGGTGTCGGTCAGGATGCCCATGAGTTCGACATAGTCGGTGTCGAACATGATCGTGTGGTTGCCGGTGCCGACGTGGGCGCTGTGGGTGCCCCGGGGCGACACCGTGAAACCGAGCGCACGCCAGTTGTCGGCGGCCAGAGCGAGGTCGCGGGCGATCACGACGACATGGTCGAGTCCTTCCAGGCTGGCAAGCATCGGATTACTCCTGGGTGGCGGTCGTCGAGGCCGGCCGCGTCTCGCGCAGCCGCATCTCGAACTCGAACAGGCGGCATTCGAGCTGGCCGTTGAACAGCGGCGTCTTGCGTCGTTCGCGCAGGCCGAGCTGCCCCGGCAGGCGGCGGTCGCTGCTCAGCAGGAAGGCCCGCCAGCCGCCGAAGGCATTGCGCAAGGTGGCGCCGAACTGGCGCCAGGTCTCCGTCTCGATCGGCACGCGCTCGTTGTAGGGCGGATTGCAGATGAGCACGCCCGGCAGTTCCCAGGCAGGCTGCGCGGCCACTGCGTCGGTCACTGCGAACTGCACCAGGTCTTCCGGCAGCCCCGCCCGCTGCAGGTTGCCGCGCGCCATTGCCACCGCTTGCGGGTCGATGTCGCTGGCCGCAATGCGCACCACCGGCGCGTCGTCGCCGGCGCTGCGCCGGTCCGCCGCCTGCGCCATTGCCTCACGGGCCTGCTCCTGCACCGTCTGCCAGAGTGCCGGGTCGTGGATCGCCAGCTTGTCGATACCGAAGCGGCGTTGCAGGCCGGCGGGGCGCTGACAGGCGATCTGCGCGGCTTCGATGACGATCGTGCCGGCGCCGCAGAACAGGTCCATCAGCGGCAGCGACGGCTGCCATCCCGCCAGCGCGAGCAGGCCTGCGGCAAGATTCTCCTTGAGGGGCGCCTCCCCCTTCGCCTCGCGGTCTGCCCGCCAGCCGCGCTTGAAGAGCGGGTCGCCTGAAAGGTCGATGTACAGCAGCGCGGTGCCTTCGCGCAGGAACAGCGCGACCCGCACGTCGGGGTGCACCGTGTCGATCGACGGCCGATCGCCGGTCCGATCGCGCAGGCGGTCGACGATGGCGTCCTTGATCCGCAGCGTCGCGAAGTTCAGGCTGGTCAGGGGCGAGCGGATCGCGGTGGTGTCCACCCGCAGGGTGCAGCCGCTGTCGAACCATTCCTCCCAGGGATGCGCCAGCGCGAGCCGGTAGAGGTCGTCCTCGCTGCGATAGCTGCCGCTGGCCAGCTGCAGCAGGACCCGACTGGCCAGGCGCGAATGCAGGTTGATGCGGTAGGCGGTTTCCAGCGTGCCGCGGCATTGCACGCCCCCCGGCAGCGCCAGCAGGTCGACCGCGCCGGCCGCGCGCAGTTCCACCATCAGCGCCTGTTCCAGACCCCGCGGGCAGGGACAGAAGAAATGGCAGGACTTCAAACTTCGATCGCCAGCGCGCGGTCGAGGAAATCCAGGCGATCCTGTCCCCAGAAAGGCTCGCCGAGGTAGGTGTACCAGGGCGCACCGAATACCTGCGCCTCCACCGCCTGGCGGGTGTTCTCCGCGTAGTGGGCGTCGGCGGCGGCGAGGTCGGTCACCAGCTGCGCGCCGGCGAGTCCGCAGTGATCGGCAATTGCCGCCAGCGTGGCCGCGTCCGCGATGTCCCGGTCCTCCGCCCAGAGGCCGCGCATGATTCCCAGACCCAGCTTCATCGCGACCTCCGCGCCGGCCTGCTGGTCCGCCAGGATAATCAGCCGCGCGGCGTCGTGTCCCGGCGTCGGGAAGTGGCGCGGCTGCAGGTTGAGCGGCAGGCCGAGGTGATTGGCCCAGCGGCGCAGTTCCACCAGCCGGTAGGCCTGCCGCTGGGGAGCCCGTTGCGCCACCGGCACGCCGCCGGAGCCGGGAAAGATCTTGCCGCCGAGGTCGACCGGCATGACCCGGATGCTCGCGTCATGGCGGGTCGCGATTCCGGCCAGGCGCTGGTGGCCGAGGTAGGTCCAGGGCGAGGCGGGCGAGAAGTAGTAGTCGATGGTCTTCATGGTTCTATCCCTGGAGTGAGCGTCAGAAGGGTTTGATCACGACCAGCGCCACCGCCACCGCCAGCAGCAGCACCGGCGCTTCGTTGAACACGCGGTACCAGCTATGGCTGCGGCGGTTGTCGCCGCGTTCGAAGCGCCGCAGCAGCCGGCCGCAACCGTGGTGATAGCCGAGCAGCAGCAGCACCACCAGCAGCTTCGCGTGCAGCCAGTTGTTGCCCGGTCCGCGGCCGACGCCGTAGCCGAGCCACATCCACAGACCGGTCGCGACCGCCAGCACCGCCAGCGGCAACATGAACCGGTAGAGCTTGCGCGCCATCAGCAGCAGGCGCTCGCGCTCAGCCGGCGATTGCGGCGTGACCATCGCGAGGTTCACGAATATGCGTGGGAGGTAGAAGAGACCGGCGAACCAGCTGACCACGAAGACGATGTGGGCCGTCTTGAACCAGAGGTACCCCATCAGGTGCGGATCTGGCCGCTGCCGAACACGATGAACTTCTGCGAGGTCAGGCCCTCGAGTCCGACCGGGCCGCGCGCGTGCAGCTTGTTGGTCGAAATGCCAATCTCGGCGCCGAGTCCGAACTCGAAGCCGTCGGCAAAGCGGGTCGAGGCGTTGATCAGGACCGACGACGAGTCGACCTCGCGCAGGAAGCGCATGGCATTGGCATGATCGGCGGTGACGATGGCGTCGGTATGGCTGGATCCGAACTCGTTGATATGGGCAATGGCTTCTTCCAGGCCCGCCACGATCCGGATCGACAGGATCGGCGCGAGGTATTCGGTACGCCAGTCCTCCTCGGTGGCAGCGAGGCAGGGGATGTCATGGCGCGCCAGCAACTCGCGGGTGGCGGCGTCGCCGCGCAGTTCCACCGACTTGCCGATGTAGATCCGGCCAAGCTCCGGCAGCACGCGCGGGGCGGCCGCGGCGGCGACCAGCAGCGTCTCCATCGTGTTGCAGGGTGCGTAGCGCTGCGTCTTGGCGTTGTCCGCGATCCGCACCGCCATCGCCGGGTCGGCCGAGTCGTCAATGAATACATGGCAGACGCCGTCGAGGTGCTTGATCACCGGCACGGTGGCCTGGCTCGCGACCCGCTCGATCAGGGACTTTCCGCCACGCGGAATGATCACGTCCACCCACTGGGGGCTGGTGATCAGGCTGCCGACCGCGGCCCTGTCGGTGGTCGCCACCATCTGGACCGCGTCCGCCGGCAATCCGGCTTCGGCCAGGCCTTCCTGAATCAGGGCAGCCAGGGCGCAATTGCTGTGGATCGCTTCCGACCCGCCCCGAAGAATGGTGGCATTGCCGGACTTGATGCAGAGGCCGGCCGCATCGATCGTCACATTCGGCCGCGACTCGTAGATGATCCCGATGACGCCCAGCGGCACGCGCATGCGTCCGACCTGGATGCCGCTCGGGCGCTGGCGGACGTCGCTGATCTCGCCGATCGGGTCCGGCAACAGCACGATCTGCTCCAGGCCGGCCGCCATCTGCTCGACCGTATCCTGCGACAGACCCAGACGGTCGATGAAGGCCGGGTCGAGGCCGGCCTCGCGTGCGGCGGCGAGATCCTGCCGGTTGGCCTCGACGAGGCCGGCGGCCTTATCGCGCAGGTGGCGTGCGACCGCTCTCAGCGCAGTGTCCTTGCGGGCGGTGTCCGCCCGGGCCATCGCGCGGCTGGCGTCGCGGGCACGATGGCCCAGGTCGGCCATGTAGACCGCAGTATCGACCGTATTCATCGCAGGCATTCCCCCGACAGACTAGGCAATCAGCCGCCGGGCGCCGCTCAGCCCGATGACGACCCGCTCGAGCGCGGCCCATTGACTCTGGGCATCGCTGCCGCCGAAGGTGGGCGGCGCCCCGGTGCCCGGCAGGCCGCCGACGCCCTTGGCCATTCTATCGAGATGCGCTGTTTCACGCAGGAGTCGCCAGACGCGCGCCTGGTCGAGCCGCTTGAGCGCCCGGCGAAACAGCATTTCGCGCTTGCCGAAGACGCCGGCGCCGCGCAGCGCCGCCTGCTCGGACTGGCCCTGGCCGAGGGCATTGCCGATCTTGAGCAGGCGGCGCAGGCAGTCGGCAAGCGCCCACACGAGCAGCGGCAAGGCCGCGTCCTCTGCGCGAAGCCCATCGACCATGCGCAGGGCCCGGCCAGTGTCGCCCGCGAGGGCGGTGTCGACCATCCCGAAGATGTCGTAGCGCGCCGAATCGAGCACGATCCGCTCGACCTGTTCGGGGTCCAGTCGGCCCGGCGGCAGCAACAGCGCCAGGCGCTGCAGTTCCTGATGCGCCGCCAGCAGGTTGCCTTC
>JBBRJB010000010.1:0-14710 GCA_038220085.1 Burkholderiales bacterium | reverse complement strand
GGCACCACCTGCGCCGGGGCCGGACTCATCGTCGGCGTGGTCACATTGACCGGCCTCGGCCTCAAGTTCTCGTCGATCATCCTCGCCTATGCCGGCGGCTCGCTGCTGCTGACCGCGATCTACACCGCCCTGATCGTCTGGATCGTCGGACTGGCGGTGCCGGTGACCGCCTCCTACATCATCTGCGCGGTGATCGCAGCGCCAGCCATGATCAAGCTCGGCGTGCCGGACTTCGCGGCGCACATGTTCATCTTCTACTACGCCGTCCTGTCGGAAGTCTCGCCACCCACCGCGTTGTCGCCTTTCGCCGCCGCCGCCATCACCGGCGGCAACCCCTACAAGACGACCCTTCAGAGCTGGAAGTACACCATGCCGGCGTTCCTGCTGCCGTTCATGTTCGTGCTCGATCCGTCCGGCCACGGCTTGCTGCTGATGGGTTCCGTGGCAAAGCTCGAAGCCGCCAACTGGTGGTCGATCGCGCTGGTGTCGCTCACCGCGGCAGTCGGCATCGCAGCCCTGGCCGGGGCCTGCCAGGGCTGGCTGCTGAAGAAGACATCGCTGCTGGAACGATTGGCGCTGGCCGCCGCCGGGCTGATGCTGGTCTACCCCGATCCGATTGCGGATGTGGGCGGATTCGCGATCGTGCTGGTTATCGTGTCAACGCAATGGTTCCGGCGACCGGCGCCGGTGGCCGCGGTGCGTTGAGCGGTTCACTGGGCGGTTCACTGGGCGGTGCACTGAGCGGCACTTCATGCGCCGCGTTCACCCCGATCGTCGCTCGCCGGGCACGCCGCCGCATCAGAAAGTAAGCCGCCGGGATCACAAACATCGACAGCAGCGGCGCCGTGATCATGCCGCCCACCATCGGCGCGGCAATCCGCTGCATCACCTCCGATCCGGTACCGGCGCCCCACATGATCGGGAAGAGCCCCGCCAGGATCACGGCAACCGTCATTGCCTTCGGACGGACCCGAAGCACCGCCCCTTCCTGGATGGCGTCGAGCAGCGCCGCGTCATCGACCTGCCCCTGGTCGACCCGCTCCTGCCAGGCCTGTTTGAGGTAGAGCAGCATGATGACCCCGAACTCCGCCGACACGCCGGCCAGCGCAATGAATCCCACCGCTCCCGCCACCGACAGGTTGTATCCGAGCAGGTACAACAGCCAGACGCCGCCAATGAGTGCGAAGGGCAGGGTAGCCATGATCAACAGCGCTTCGTCGATCCGTCCGAAAGTCAGATAAAGCAGCACGAAGATGATCAGCAGCGTAAACGGCACCACCATCTTCATCCGGCTGGTCGCCCGCTCGAGAAACTCGAACTGACCGGACCAGGAGATCGAATACCCGGGTGGCAACTGGACCTGCGCAGTCACCACCTGCTGCATTTCCTGTACGGCACCGCGAAGGTCCCGCCCCCGCAGGTCCACATAGACCCAGCCGGACAGACGTGAATTTTCACTGCGCAGCATCGGCGGTCCGTCGGTGACCTGGATCTCGGCCACATCGGACAACACCAGCCGCGCTCCGCGCTCGTTGACCACCGGCAGCTTGCGCAGCTTGTCGACGGAGTCTCGGGCCTCCCGCGGATAGCGCATATTGATCGGAAAGCGCTGCAAGCCTTCGACAGTCTCGCCGATGTTCTGCCCGCCGATCGCGGAGGTCACCACCAACTGCACGTCGGCGATATTCATCCCGAACCTTGCGGCCGCGTCGCGATCGATCTTCACGTCCAGGTAGCGTCCGCCGATCAGCCGTTCTGCCAGTGCGCTGCTGACGCCCGGCACCGATTTCAGCGCCGTTTCGATCTCACCGGTGACTCGGTCGATCGTCGCAAGGTCGGCGCCGGACACCTTGACACCGACCGGGCTCTTGATCCCGGTGGCCAGCATGTCGATCCGATTGCGAATCGGTGGCACCCAGATGTTCGCCAGGCCTGGAACCTTCACGACCCGATCAAGCTCATCGACCAGGCGATCCTGGGTCATGCCGGGCCGCCACTCGCTTTGCGGCTTGAACTGGATCGTGGTCTCGAACATTTCGAGCGGGGCCGGATCGGTCGCGGTTTCGGCGCGGCCGGCCTTGCCGTACACCCGCAGCACTTCAGGTACCGACTTGATCAGTCGGTCGGTCTGTTGCAGCAGTTCGGCCGCCTTGCCCGCGCTCAGCCCCGGCAGCGCGGACGGCATGTAAAGGAGGTCGCCCTCATCGAGCCGCGGCATGAACTCGCCGCCGAGGTGTTGCAGCGGCCAGAGGCTGGTCCCCAGCAACAGGACCGCCATGCCAAGGGTCAGACGGGGAGCCCGCAGCACGACGTTGAGCAGTGGCCGGTAGGCTGCAATCAGAAGACGGTTCAACGGGTTGGACCGCTCATCCGGAATCCGGCCACGGATCAGATAGCCCATCAGTACCGGAACCAGGGTCGCCGACAGGCCGGCGGCGGCGGCCATCGCATAGGTCTTGGTGAATGCCAGTGGCGAAAAGAGCCGACCCTCCTGTGCCTGCAGGGTGAACACCGGGATGAAGGACAGGGTGATGATCAGCAAGGAGAAGAACAGCGCCGGCCCCACCTCCGCCGACGCATCCGAAATAACCTTCCAGCGCGCTGCGCCCGCAAGCTGGTGGCCCGGGTTCTGATTCTGCCAACGCTCCAGGTGCTTGTGCGCGTTCTCGATCATCACGACTGCCGCGTCAACCATGGCGCCGATGGCGATCGCTATCCCGCCCAGCGACATGATGTTGGCGTTGACGCCCTGGGCATGCATGACGATGAACGCGATCAGAATGCCGAGCGGCAGCGACACGATCGCCACGAAGGCGGAGCGCAGGTGGAAGAGAAAGATGAAGCAGACGACGGCCACCACCAGGAACTCTTCAAGCAGCTTGAAACCGAGATTGTCAACCGCCCGCCTGATCAGGCCCGACCGATCGTAGACCGGCACGATCTCGACGCCGCGGGGCAGGCTGGATTCCAACTGCTGCAGCTTGGTCTTCACCGCAGCAATCGTCTCCAGCGCATTCCTGCCCGATCGCATGACGATCACGCCGCCGACCGCTTCTCCCTCGCCGTCGAGCTCACCGATGCCACGCCGCATCTCCGGGCCCACCTGGATCCGGGCGACATCGGCCAGACGCACCGAGACACCCGCATCCGTGGTGAACAGAGGGATCTTGCGAAAGTCGTCCAGCGATTGCAGGTATCCGGACGCCCGGACCATGTACTCGGCCTCTCCGAGTTCCAGCACGGATCCACCAGCCTCCTGGTTGGAACGACGGATTGCCTCCGCGACTCGGGCGAGGGGGATGCGAAAAGCGGCGAGCTTGTCCGGATCGAGCACGACCTGGTACTGGCGCACCATTCCACCCACCGTCGCGACTTCGGCGACATCGGGTACCGTCTTCAGTTCGTATTTCAGGAACCAGTCCTGCAGCGCACGCAATTGACCGAGATCGAGCTGGCCGCTGCGGTCGATCAGCGCGTACTGGTAGATCCAGCCGACGCCGGTCGCGTCCGGCCCGAGGGATGCAGTCGCGCCTGCAGGCAGCCGGGCCTGCGCCTGGTTCAGATACTCCAGAACCCGGGAACGGGCCCAGTACAAGTCGGTCCCGTCCTCAAAGAGAACATAGACGAAACTGTCGCCGAAGAACGAATATCCACGCACTGTCTTCGCTCCCGGCACCGACAGCATGGTCGTGGTGAGCGGATAGGTCACCTGATTCTCGACGATGCGAGGCGCCTGGCCGGCGTACGTCGTCCGGATGATCACCTGGACGTCCGACAGGTCCGGCAGCGCGTCGAGCGGCGTCCGCACCAGCGAGTACCCGCCCCAGGCCCCAAGGATCAGCGTCGCCATCAATACCAGGAATCGATTGGCAATCGACCAGCGGATGAGGCGAGCAATCACGGCTTCTTCCCGACCGTCGCCGACGGCGCTGCTTCGCGCACGCTGAGCGCCGTGAGCTGCGGAAGACCTTCGTCGTCGAGGTAGAAGCTGAACGAGACCCTGTCGTCCACAGCCAGGCCGCGCGGCGGCCCGCCCGAGGGCGGCTTGAAGTCCATGACCATCGATCCCCACTTGAGCGACGCGATCGGGCCATGCGACAAGGTCACCGTGTCCCGGCCGATTGCCTTCACCGTCGCCTCACCGCTATGTCGTGGCTTCGCACTGGCCACAGCACCGGCCACAGTACCAGCCGCAGCGCCGGCCGCGCTACCGACTGGCACTGCCTTCAATCGTGACTCGACCCCCTTCAGACTGGCCTCCGAGTCGATCAGGAACTGCGACGATACGACCACGCGCTGTCCAGCCTCAAGCCCTCGCCGGACCTCCGTCAGGCCACGGCTCTCAGCGCCGATTTCCACCTCTATCGGCCTGAATCGGCCGTCCTCTTCGGCAGCCATCACCACGATCCTGGTCCCCGTCTGAATGATCGCCTCGGTCGGCACCAGCACCGCTTTTTCGCTGCCCGGCTGGGTGAACTCCATCTGTACAAGCATGCCGGGCACCAGGGATGCCTTGCGGTTGTCCAGTTCGAGTCGCACCTTCAAGGTCCGGGTCGCCGGGCTGACCTCCGGGAGAATGGCCTGAACCACGCCATCGAAGCGGGCGCCCGGCAGCGCCGGGCTCGTCGCCTGAACTTTCGTGCCGACCTTGAGAGCGGAAGACTGGCTTTCGGGCACTTCGGCATTGGCCCACACCTTCGTGAGACCGTTGATCCGGAACAGGGTCGCGCCCGACGGCACCGCCATCCCTTCCCGGACCGCGAGCTCAGTGACGACCCCCGCGATCGGAGCAATCACCGGCATGCGCGGTTGTGCCTGGCCGCTGCGCTCCACCAGCGCGATCTGCCCATCGCTCATGCCAACCTGCCGCATGCGCTGGCGCGCGCCGTCAACCAGCGCGGAGAGCGCCGTGCCCTGCATCCGCCGCACCGAGAGAAACTCCTCCTGTGCCGCAATCCACTCCGGCACGTACAACTCGGCCAGGGGCTGCCCCTGGACCACGCGGTCGAGCGTTGCCCGAACGCGCAATCGTTCGACATAGCCGCTCGCTCGTGCCTGCACGACGACCTGATCCCGCTCGTTGAACGCGATACTGCCCACGGCAGCGACCCGCTGCGATAGTGATCCCTCGACCGCAGGCGCAGTCCGGATACCGAGGCTTTGCTGGATACGAGGGCTGACGGCCACCCCACCGCTGCCCCCGTCGCTGTCGCCCTGCGCATAGACCGGCACGAGCATCATGTCCATGAAGGGGGACTTCGCAGGTCTGTCGAACTTGTTTCCCGGGACCATCGGATCGTGGTAATGCAGAATCCTCCTCCCGTTGGCCGGATCGACGTCTCCGGCCCTGATACCGGCGGCAATATGGCGCCGGGTCGCGTCCTCGCCTTGGGCTATGCCCTGAGGAATACCGCCGGCTGCCGCGCCCGGTACCTGCGAGCCTGAGCCCTCGCCAGGACCGGCCGGCATGGCCATGGTCATACCGCGATGCATGCCCGACAGATACAGCGCATAGCCTGCTGCGCCCAACGCCGCGGTGATGACGACCATCCCGACAACGACTCTCTTCTTCATGGCAATTACTCCTTGAAGGCCGCTGAGGGGCCAGCCGGATGTTCAGGATTGTCCCGGTCGGCCGCAGGAAGCAGGTACTCGAGCCGAACCCAAAGCGCGGCCGCATCCATTTCCAGCCTCAGCCGCTCCAGCCGCGTGTCGATCTCCAGGCGCCGGGCCGCAAGTGCGAAAGCGAGCGTCGAGCCTCCGCCCCGATAAGATGCGACCTCCCCGGTCGAGCGCTCGGCAGCAAGAGGAACCTGTGAACGATCGAATCGGGCAATGCGGTCCTGAAGGCTGCGCCAACGCAGGACATCGCTCCGGATCCCGGCGGCAAGTTCACGCCTCGTTTCCTCCTGCCGTTCTCGAATCCGATCGGCCAGTGCCAGCTTCGCGGCAATATCCCGATCCTGGCGATGTCCAGGATCGACCTGAAGCGGAATCGACACGCCAAGCGACGCCATGTTGGAGAAGGCAGGGCCCCGCTGGCTGTAGGTCAGTTCGACGCTCCAGTCAGCCCGTTTGCTGCTTTTGGCGATCGCGGCCTCCGCGCGGGTAACCTCCTCCTCGCGCAGCATCACCACGAGCCTGGGGTGACGCTTAACCACCTCGCTGACGTCCCACCTCTCGATCCAAGTGAGATCCAGCTCAGGCAGCGGACCCAGCGGACGGTCTGCCGCGGCGCCGATCCAGCGGGCGAGGCGAACCTGGGCAGTTGCAATCCGCGACTCGACCTCCTGCTGACGGTCCTCGATCTGGGCCACTGCCGTACGGGCGGAAAGGACTTCCGTCTGCGAGCCCCGCTTGCCGGCAAAGGCAGCCTCCGCCGCCTCAACCTGCAGGGCGGTCTCCGCGCGCTGCTCCCGTAACAGGTCGCGCAGCCGCTCCTGGTAGTGCCGGTCGAGCCACGCGAGTGCGGTCTCCCGGCGAAGCTCGAGTAGCGCGAGTCCACGCTCGGCCTCCGCCAGTTCCGCCTCCCGCTCGAACCGCGCGCTGCGCGCCTTGCGCTTGTCACCGCGGGTGAGTTCCTGTGCGATACCGATCGACCGCATGGTCATGAAATCCCGCGTCAGGCTGAAGCGATCCGCGCCATCCACCGGAAGATTGTTCACGCCCGCTTTCAGTACCGGATCAGGAAGCGCGCCCGCGCTGACCGCCATCGCCCGGGCTGCCGCAGCGCCCGCATCATCCGCCACGAGTTGCCGGGACCATGTCTCGGCCAGGCCCACCGCCTGGTCGAAACCGAGTGCCTCTTCCCCGTGGGCAAGCGGGTAGGCGAAGGAAAGAAAGATCGGGAGGGCAATCGCCACCCGGCATAGCGCACGCCGGACGGACGTCGCCGTCGGCAGGAAGTACGGGAACATAGAAACTCCACAGTGAACCAATTGGCGTCGGGCGATGCAACTTGTCCGCAGATTGCACGGCAGGCGAACGACACGGGATTGCGCCGCGGCGACCCATACGGGCGCTTTCGGCGAGGGTTCTACTGGAAGATCAGGTTCGGAACACGCAATGGAGGATGGCGTGTGGAGGCGAGACGCAGGCCCGTCCGTCCATGGATTCCGGCCCGGAGCGAGGTCCCGCAGCGTCCGGTGATAGAGGTAGCCGGTAGCGGGCGAGCATCGCCGTGGGGGGCGCGGTGACAACCGGGACCTGATCGCTCTGCTGCCCGTACTTGCAGTGCTCGGCACAGAGATTGGCAGACCCTGCATCGCTCTCGCCGATCGGGTCGTGGCAATCTGCAGCCGAAGCGCCTGTCACCGGCGTCGACACCGAGAACGCGGTCGCTGCGCCGATCACAGGATCGTCCAAGGAAAAGTTGCTATCCCTATCGAGCCCGGAGCAAGCGTATGCAGCGAGGGCCATCTGCGCGAACAGCAGCAGGCCGGCCATGCATTGAGCAATCCAGCGCGACAGGCTGATTTTCATGCAAGTGCGGCTTCAATCGCGGAGGCAGTCATGGCAGTAGAAATGGAGGGGCGAATCCCGCTGAATGCGGCAGTAGAACACACGGCGCCAGGCAGGTCGCGGTTTGCCACTTGGTTCAGGGGGCATCGACGGGACGAGCAAATCGATCGTCATCCGATCAGCCGGCGTGAATCCGCTGCTACACCGTAACCGCCGGCAGCTTGAGCCCGACTTCGTGGATAAGGCCGTCTCGGATTTCTCTGACCGTGAAGACAATGCCGCCCAGGGTCAACCGGTCGCCCACCACCGGGGTGGGGTAGCGCTCGGTCAGCAGGCTGCCGATCGACCGCGAGGCAACGGCCTCCTCGATGTCGAATCCATAGACATAGGCAAGCGTCCCCAACGGCGCGTCCGGGCTGATCACGAACTCACCGAAAAACCTCCGTTCCCCCAGCCGGGATGATTCACGCTCTCCGATCAGCACCCGGTCGAGCGCCTGCAGGTCTGTCGACCTGGAAAACAGGTAGACCTGGTCGCCGGCCTGGAGCGACGCCAACCCGTCCGCCCAAAGCACTTCGCGCCCGCGGATCGCCACCAGCAGTCGCGACTGGCCGGGCCAGGCGACCTGAGGGAGTGGCCGATCGATCAGGTGACTGTCTGCAGCAACTTCGTAGCCGACGAGTTCGAACTCCTCCTGCCCGGGCATGCCCAGCTCCACTCGCTTCACCCGCCCGCCGCGCGACGGGACGACCAGCCCCAGCAGACGCGCGACCGGTGCAACCGTCCAACCCTGAAGCACCAGGCTCAGCAGCACGACGAAGAACGCGAGATTGAAGTAGGTCTGGTGGTTCGGTAATCCGGCAATCCAGGGGAAAAGTGCAAGGATGATGGGTACGGCGCCGCGCAGCCCGACCCAGGAGACGAACAGGCGTTCACGCCAGGCGAAGCGAAACGGAGCGAGGCAGATGAGCACGGCCAGCGGTCGTGCAACGAAGATCAGCGCCAGGCCCACCAGCAAAGCATCGAGAGCGATCGGGAGCAGCTCACTCGGGGTCACGAGCAGCCCGAGCATCAGGAACATGACGATCTGAGCGAGCCACGCGATGCCGTCGAGGAACTTCTCCAGGTTGTAGAGCCCACGCGACACGCGCCTGGCCAGCACCAGTCCCGCCACATAGACCGCGAGAAAGCCGCTGCCATCGAGAAACGACACCAGGCCGAACACGAACAAGGCGCCGAACAGCACCATGAGCGGATAGAGCCCCGCGTTGAGCTTCAAGTGCGTGAGGCACCACGCGAGCGCAACGCCTGAGAGCGCGCCCGCCGCTGCGCCCAGGCCCATCTGCCACAGGAAGAGGGTGAGCGCCCCGAACCCAGGCGCCGACCCTGCCGCTACTGCCTGGACAAATACGACCGTAAGAAAGACCGCCATCGGATCATTGGCACCCGACTCGATTTCGAGGGTTGCTGAAACCCGGTCCTGCAGCGCCATCCGCTGACCCCGTAGCACCGAGAACACCGCAGCCGCATCGGTCGAGCCCACGATTGCACCAACGAGTGCAGCCTCCAGCCATCCGATGTCGAGAGCCCACCAGGCGACGACACCGGTCACCGCAGCCGAGATCGCGACGCCCACGGTCGCCAGGGACAGGGCAGGGCGCAGGCCTACCCGAAAGCCCAGTTGGTCGGTGCGCAGCCCGCCGTCGAAGAGAATCAGCGCGAGTGCGACGGAACCGATCAGATAGGATGGAAAGACCTCGTCGTAGTGGATACCTACCAGGCCGTCTTCACCGGCGAGCATCCCCAGCAGCAGATAAAGCAACAGGACCGGCAGGCCCAGCCGCGGGCTGAGCGAACTGGAGACGATACTGATCAGTGCCAGCAGGCTGATCAGGAGGATGGCGGTGGCGGCGATTTCCATGCGCGCACATCATACCGAGGTAGCAACTCCTCGATCGTCATTCCGCCAGGGACGTGGCCTCGCCGCGTGGGCTTGCTTCCCGGCCGGCGCTCCAGTCACGGCCGGGTACCGCGGCCAGCAGCTCCCGCGTATAAGCATGGCGAGGATCCTCGAAGACCTGCCGTACCGGCCCCATCTCCACGATCTCCCCGCTGCGCATGACCGCGATCGCGTCGCAGACCTGACTGGCGACCCTGAGGTCGTGGGTAATGAAAAGCACCGACAGGCCGAGGCGGGCTCTGATGTCGGCGATCAGTCGCAGCACCTGGGCCTGTACCGAGACGTCGAGCGCCGAGACCGGCTCATCGGCGACCAGGATCGCCGGGTCCAGTGCCAGGGCCCGCGCCAGCCCGATCCGCTGGCGCTGCCCGCCTGAGAATTCATGGGGAAATCGACCGGATACCTTCGGGTCCAGCCCGACGAGATCGAGCAGCTCATGCGCCCGCCGCATTGCTTGCGCGGAATTCTGACCGTGGATGATGGGTCCCTCCGAAATCAGCTGTCCGACAGTTCTGCGGGGATTGAGCGAACTGTAGGGATCCTGGAAGACCATCTGCATGCGTCGCCGCAGCGGGCGCAGCGCGCGTCTTCCGAGCATTGCGATGTCCTCGCCGTCGAGCAGGATCGAACCGGCATCCGGTTCGACCAGGCGGGTGACGCACCGGGCCACCGTCGACTTGCCCGAGCCCGACTCCCCGACGATACCGAGCGTCTCCCCACGCCGCAGCGAGAAGGTCACCGATCGCAGCGCGTCGACCCGGCGCGCGCCGCCACCCAGGAACCCGCCGGCGCTTCGATAGGTCTTGCGCAGATCCTTCACCGCCAGCACCACCGGGGCGCCGTCAAAGCTCTGGCGGACACCCGGCGTCAGCCGGGGAACCGCGGCGAGCAGCGAGCGGGTGTAGTCGGCAACCGGCGACCCGAGCACCTGCACCGCGCTACCCTGCTCCACGATCCGCCCGTATTGCATCACTGCGATGCTATCGGCGATCTCGGCGACGACGCCGAAATCGTGGGTGATGAAGATGACCCCCATGCGCCGGCGCGCCTGGATATCCCGGATCAGCGCCAGGATCTGCGCCTGGGTGGTCACGTCGAGCGCTGTCGTCGGCTCGTCGGCGATCAATACGTCCGGTTCCAGCGACAGCGCCATCGCGATCATCGCCCGCTGGCGCTGTCCGCCGGACAACTGGTGAGGATAGGCCGCCAGTATCTGTGCCGGCTCCGGCAGGTTCACCGCGGCGAGCACTCCCAGAACCCTTGCCCGGCGGTCCTCAGACGACGTCTGCCCGTGGCACTGAAGCACCTCGTCGATCTGTCGGCCGATCGTCATGACCGGATTCAGGGCCGTCATCGGCTCCTGGAAGATCATGGCGATGCGGTCGCCTCTCAGCATGCGCATCTCTTCCGCCGGGGCATCGAGCAGGTTCACCCCGCCGTAGAGGATCCTGCCGGCGCTGGGCCGCACGTGCCGCGATGGATACAGCCCGAGAATCGCTCGCGACATCACCGATTTCCCTGAGCCCGACTCGCCGACGACGCAGAGGATCTCGTCGCGGTGCACGGTAAGAGTCACGTCTTCGACCGCATGGCGCCGGTCGGCGTGCGCGGGCAGGTCGACCGTGAGCCCCTCGATCTTGAGCAGCGGCTGACGCTCCGGGCTCACAGCGTCTTCAGCCGCGGATTGAGGGCGTCGTTCAAGCCGTCGCCCACCAGGTTGATGGCCATCACCGTCAGCAGGATCGCCAGTCCGGGGATGGCGCAGATCCACCACGCCGTGCGCAGCACCGAGCGGCCCGAACCGATGATAAAGCCCCAGCTGATCGTGTTCGCGTCCGACAGGCCCAGGAACGACAGTCCCGATTCAATGAGGATAGCGGTCGCCACCATCAACGAACCGGTGACGATGATCGACGAGAGCGTGTTCGGCAGGATGTGCAGGAAAATGATCCGGCGGTGGCTCATGCCCATCAGGACGCAGGCTTGCACGAACTCGCGGTTGCGCACCGCCAGGAATTCCCCACGAACCAGGCGCGCCATCGGCGGCCAGGAGACCACTGCGATCGCGACCACCACGCTCGAGACGGACGGTGTCATCACCGCCACGATCAGGATCGCGAAGAGAAAGAACGGTATCGTCTGGAAAATTTCCGTCATCCGCATCAGCAAGGCATCGATCCGACCGCCGAAATAGCCTGCCAGCCCGCCGATCGAAACACCGACCAGGACCGCGATGACGGTGGCGACAAAACCGACCAGGAGCGTCGTCCGGGCGCCGTGCAGCACACCGGCGGTCAGGTCGCGACCGAGCATGTCTGTACCGAACAGGTGGTCGCCGAAGGGAGGCTGAAAGGGCTTGCCGACGAGCTCGAAAGGACTGACCGGATACAGCACCGGCGCCAGCAGCGCGGCCGACAGGACCAGCAGCAGCAGCAACAGGCCGAAAACGGCCGGCTTGTGCCGCAGGAATCGCGTCATCACGCCTTTCATCGCCTCAGCGCAACTCGATGCGCGGGTCGAGCATCGAATAGACGACGTCGACCACAAGGTTCACCACCACGACCAGGCATGCACAGATGAAAAAGATGCCGAGCAGCAGGTTCAGGTCGCGGGCGAACAGCGACTCATAAGCGAGCAGGCCCAGTCCGGGCCAGGCGAACACGGTCTCGACGACCACTGCTCCGCCCAGCAGCGCGCCTGCCTGCACCCCGGCCATAGTGACGACCGGCAGCAGCGCGTTGCGGAATATGTGCCGGCGCGCTATCTGCCCCTCCGTCAGCCCCTTTGCGCGAGCGGTCACGACATAGTCCATGGACTGCTGCTCCAACGCCGACGCGCGCATCAGGCGAGTGTAGAGCGCCAGATAGAACATGGTCAGCGTGGTGGCAGGCAGCACGAGGTGATGCGCAATGTCCACCACTCGTGGCCACCCCTCATGAAAGGCCGCGATCTCCTGCATGCCACTGGTGGGGAACCAGCCAAGCTTGATGGAGAAACCGACGATCAGCATCAGGCCGGCCCAGAAAACCGGCGTTGCGTAGGCGAGCACCGTCAGCAGCGAGATCAGACCGTCCTGCCACCGGTTGAGGTGGCGTGCGGCAATGCTGCCGAGGAGGGCGCCGAAAGCAACCGCCGCGACGAAGACCGTGACCATCAGCAAAAGGGTTGGCCAAAGCCGCGACAGGATCAGCTCCGACACCGGCATGCCATGACGAAACGAGTGGCCGAGGTCGAAAGTCAGAACCTGCCGCAGGTAAACCACGAGCTGGACGTGCAGTGGCTGGTCGAGGCCGAACTTCTGCCGTAGCTGAGCCATGTACTCCGGCGTTGCCGAGCCTGCCTCGCCGGCAAGAACATCGGCTGCATCGCCCGGCGCAAGCTGCAACAGCGCGAAGTTCAGGCAGACGATCACCAGGATCGTCGGCACCGCCTGCAGCAGCCGCTTGAGCGCGAACAGCAAACTCTGGGCAGTCACGGCAGCAGGCGGCAGGCCGACGGCTCGGTCACTTCGACAACCAGGCCTGGTCGAACGACGAATACAGGCCGAGCGGGCTGACCAGGAAGTTGTTCAAACGCTTGTTGTACACCGTCACGAAGTCAAGCTCGAACACGAAGACGAGCGGACTGGCCTCCACGATCCGCCTCTGGAACTCGTGGTAGAGCGCCGCGCGCTTGGCGGAATCGACCTCGACCGATGCCCGATTCATCAGGTCGTCGGTTTCCGGGCTGCTCCAACGCGAGCCATTCACGAACACGGTGCCCGGCTTGATTGTGTTGGAGTGGTACAGGCGATGGACACCAATGGCCGGATCGGCAAGCGTCTGGATCCAGTTGTTGGTCAGCTCGAAGTCGTAGTTGGTATAGATCCGGCGCAGCCAGGTGGCGACGTCCTCGTAGCGCAGAGTCGCCTTGATTCCTATCTTGGCAAGCTGCTGCTGGGTGAACTCCCCGAAGCGGCGCCACTCCTCGCCGTAGGGGGTGACGTCGTGCACGATCTCGAAACGGGTGCCGTCGGCGCCCCGCGGAAAACCCGCCTCGTCGAGCAGGCGGTTGGCCACGGCAATACCGTCCGGGACGTTGTAGCTGGGCACGTCCGACGTATAAAGGCCGTTCGCCTTGAAGTTAGAGTTGATCGGACCGGTCGCGGGTCGACCGAAACCGAACCAGATGTTGTCGATGACGAACTTGCGGTCGATGGCGTAAGCCACGGCCTGGCGCACTTTCACGTTGTCGAATGGCGGCTTGCGCGTGTTGAAGTCGAGTTCGACGATGGGCGACTGCATTTCGTAGCCGCGACTCGTCACCGCCAGGTGAGGCATCTCCTGAAGGCGCTTGACGTCGACCGGCAGGACGGCGTTGAAGCCCGCGATATGCGCCTCTTGTGTCTCGAGCGTCGCCGCCCGGGTCCCGCCATCCGCGATGAACCGTGCCACGATCCGGTCCAGGTGGGGCAGTCCCGGCTTGTGGTAGTCGGGATTCCGATCGAACCGCATGAACTGGCCCCGCTGCCAGTCAACGAACTTGAACGGTCCGGTGCCGATCGGGCGGTTCGCATTCGGATGGCTGCCGATGTCACCGGTCCCGTAAATGTGCTTGGGCAGCATCGGCGATTCGTACGAGGACAGCGCCATCAGCATGTAGGGCGCTGGCTCGGACAACTTGAACACCGCGGTCAGTGGATCCGGCGTCTCAATGGCGCTCACCGAGCGGAAAGTGTTGACCCCGCGAGGATGCACTTTCTTCAGTACATCGAACACGCTGAACTTGACGTCCTCGCTGGTGAACGGCTTGCCATCGTGGAACTTCACGCCTTCCTTCAGTTTGAAAGTGACGGAGAGCCCATCCGGCGCGGTTTCCCAGGACTTTGCCAGTCCAGGGATCGGTTTGAGATCGAAGTTGTATTCCAGCAAGCCGTCGAACACCTTGGTCGTCACCTGGCCGACCGGGCCGGAAGTGCTCTGGTAGGAAGCAAGCGTGGGCGGCTCGGGCTGAACAACCATCACTAGCGTCCCCCCCTTCTGAGCCGCCCCTTGCGGTGTGCCCTGCGCGTGAGCGGCGTGGGACGCGCCGATGGCGAGCGCGGCCGACAGCGCCAGCGTGCGGGCGTATGACTGCAGACTGGAGCCGATCCCCGGAAGTTTCATGCTTGCCTCCATTGAAGTAGACGTCATTGAGAAATCATCGGAAAGCCGACAGGAAACCGGGCCCTACACCTCTTCGGCAAACGCCCAGCGGTAGCCGAAGAGAGCGGATGAGCCGCCGGTATGGATGAAGATCACCTCCTCGTCC
>JBBRJB010000009.1:0-14840 GCA_038220085.1 Burkholderiales bacterium | reverse complement strand
TCATGCTGCTTGACGCCGGCCGAGTTTACACCCCGACATAACCCCGACGTCGCTCGCGCCGTTGCGGTAAGCTGATCGCTTTACTTGCGGCCCTATGCAACGCTACCCCTCGCCGTTTCCGATCCGTATCCAGGCAATCGGTCTGCTGGCCTGGACCGTGGTCACCTTCGCTGCCGCCGCGGTCGGCGGATTCGCTTCTTCGCAGGCGGGTTCGTTCTATGCGGATCTGGCCAGGCCGTCCTGGGCACCGCCCGGCTGGTTGTTCGGCCCGGTGTGGACACTGCTCTACGCCCTGATGGCGGTCGCGGTCTGGCTGGTCTGGCGCAGCGGAGGATTTCGCAGCGCAGGATCGGCGCTCACGCTCTACCTGCTGCAGCTGGCGGCCAACTCGATGTGGACCTGGCTCTTCTTCGCCTGGCGCCAGGGCGGACTTGCCTTTGCGGAGATACTGGTACTCTGGGCATTGATCGCGGCGACGATCCTTGCCTTCTGGCGCATCAGTCGAATCGCCGGGGTACTGCTGCTTCCGTACCTTGCCTGGGTCTCCTTTGCGGCGGCCCTCACCTACGCAACCTGGACGCTCAACCCCGGGGTCCTGTCCTGATCCGCGCAAACGCCCGGGCTCAGTCAACCGAGTGGATTCCTCTTCTGATCCGCATCGCGCGCCCGACCTGCCCGATCGCATCCTCGCCAAGCAGGCGCGTGGCCATCGGCAGCAGTTCGTCGTCTTCACGCGCGAGATGTCGTTCATAGAGACCCACGAGCTCCTCGACGAGTGCCGCGTCGAGGCGGACGGGTTCGCCGGCGGCAACATGCTCGAGCCCGACCCGGACACGGCTCCATCGTGTTTCCAGTTCGCGGTGCTCCGCGGTCAGCGCCGCCGTCAGTTCGCGCAGGCAGACCGCGTCCGCGCCGGCCATCGACTCGATCAGCGCGGGGAAGAGGTCAACCTCCTCGTCGGCGTGATGATCCCGGGCCGACGTATCGAAGTAGCGGATGACCTGGCTGGCGGCGGTGCGCGCCTGCGCATCCGCGCCGTGCTCCGCCAAGTGCAGCACCAGCCGACGCAGTGTCGCACACTGGCGTTCGATGCGGACGTGGCATGCCGACAGCATTTCCAGCGGCGCCTCGAAACCGGCAGCGGGGGCGGAGTAACCGGGAATCGGTGTCATGTCGTGGCAGCCTGTTCATGGCGCCGGACTGGTTGCCTCAAGGGGACGGAGGGCATCCGGCGGCGCTGGCGGTGCCTCGATGATAGTGCTTCAGGTACCGCTTCACTCAGTCATCGGCGTCCGCGCCATACCATGCAGACCTCATGCCAGTCATAACACCGGAAAGCGGCGGATCACCGCCCGATGGCGTCGCGCACCGGGGTTGGCCGGCGCTGCGACTGGGTTTCCGGCCGTTCTACCTCGCCGCCGCACTTTATGGCGCCCTCGCGATTCCGCTCTGGCTGGCCGTGCTATGGGGAGCCGTCCGCCTGAGACCGGACGTGAATCCCTACTTCTGGCATGCGCACGAGATGCTGTTCGGCTTCGCGGTCGCGGTGATCATCGGATTCCTGCTCACCGCCGGCAGGGCCTGGACCGGTCTGGCGACCCCGCGTGGCGCGGGGCTCGGCGCACTGGCCACGATCTGGCTCGCCGCACGCGTCTCGGCGCTGGCCGCTCCGTACCCGGTGTATGCCGCCCTGGACTGGGTGCTGGTCCCGACCGTAGCCACCGTGCTCGCGGTCGTGCTGCTGCGGGCCGGAAGTCGCCGCAACCTGCCGCTGGTCCTGATCCTGATCCTGCTATCGGTGGCGAACGGTGCCTTCCACGCTGCGATGCTCGGACTGATCGGGCTCTCCCCGCTCACGGCGCTCTACGCTGCGCTGGCGCTGATCGTGATGATTGAATGCGTGATGGCCGGGCGGGTCGTGCCAGCGTTCACGCAAAGCGCGACATCAGGGCTGCGCCTGGTCCTCCGACCGCGCCTCGAAGCAGCAACACTGGCGGCGTCTGCCCTGGCCCTGGCGCTCTGGGTGTTCGTGCCGCCGGGGCCGCTGACGGCGACCGCCCTCGCGGCAGCCGCGGTCTTGCACGTGATCCGGCAGTGGCAGTGGCGCCCGTGGGTGACGCGGGGACGGCCGATCCTCTGGATCCTGCATGCCGGTTATGCGTGGATTCCGGTCGGACTCGCGCTGCTGGGCCTCGCGCAGGCCGGATGGGTGAGCCAGTCGGCCGGCGTCCACGCACTCGCGGTCGGAGCGACCGGCGGCCTGATCATCGGCATGATCACCCGCACCGCGCGCGGTCACACCGGCCGGCCACTGAGGACGTCAGGGCCGGAAGTGGCCGCGTACCTGCTCGTCATGGTTGCCGCGGGACTGCGCGTACTGCTGCCGATCATGGCGCCCCAGGCCTTGCAGGTCTGGCTGGCCGGTGCCGCGCTTGCCTGGAGCGGCGCTTTCATCATCTACCTTGTCGTCTACACGCCCTGGCTCATGCAAGCGCGACTCGACGGCAAGGATGGCTGATTCGACGCCAGCCGCGGGCCGGCCCCTGGCAACGTCCACCGCCGGCGCGTCCGCAGCCTTCGTGTTTCTCGAAAGCCCGCTTCGAGATCGGTCGATTGCCCGGCCTGGCAACGGCTGGTCTAATGAGTCGCGGTACGATGGGCGGGAAACCCCGATCCACCGGAACTGCAGACCTCATGAGGGACCGTCCGCATGAAGATTACCGATTGCCGCGCAATTCCACTGAACCTGGAGATGACGCTGGCCGCCGGCGCCGTATCCAAGCGCACCAACCTGTCCTGCGTGCTGGTCCGCCTGGAGACCGACACCGGCCTGGTCGGCACCGGTTTCACGGCGATCACCGAGGAAGAAGTGGTTGCCGCCGCGATCGACCAGGTTGCCGCGCCTGCGGTCATCGGCATGGATCCGATGGCGCACGAACGCATCTGGGAGAAGCTCTACTGGCTGCTTTCCCCGCGCGGCCAGAGCGGCTATGCGATGCATGCTATTGCGGCCATCGACCTCGCGGTCTGGGACCTCAAGGCACGGTCCCTGGACCTGCCGTTGTGGCGCCTGCTTGGCGGCAGTCGCGACCGGGTGCCGGCATATGCGACCTTCGGCTTCGGTTTCTTCGACCAGGATCAACTGGTGGCTGCCGCGCGCGACTGGGCCGGACGCGGTTTCTCACGGCTCAAGATGACCGTCGGCAACCACGGGTTGCAACGCCGGGACGAACCACGCCCGCTGTCCAAGGTGATCCTGGAGGACGAGCGGCGGGTGCGGGCGGTGCGCGACGCGGTCGGCCCCGGCGTCGAGATCTGCATCGACGCCAACTGCAGCCTGGACCCCTACCATGCCGCCCGGCTTGCCCAGCGCCTGGAGGACTGCGACCTCGCATTCTTCGAAGAGCCGGTCACGCAGAACGACGTCCGGGCCCTGGCCGACCTGCGCCGGCGCACCCGGGTGCCGATTGCCGCCGGCCAGAATGAGGGACTGGCTTCGCGCTTCGCCGATTTCTTCACGGCCGGCGCGCTCGACATCGCCCAGCCCAACGTCGCGATCACCGGCGGCATCACCCAATGCCTGCGCATTGCCGGCCTGGCCCAGTCCTTCAATGTCGCCATCGCCAACGGCGGCGCCTGGCCCTTCCACAACATGCACCTGCACGCCGGACTGGCGCATGGCGGCTACGTGGAGTATCACCGCGGCGCGGTACTGCTCTACGATCAGATCTACCGGGACCTGCCGGTCGCCAAAGATGGCTGGATCGAGCTTCCGGACCGCCCGGGATTCGGTTTCGAGCCGGACTGGGACCGGATCAAGGAACTCGCCGGAAGGCCGCTATCCCGCGGCACCGGCAAGGCATGAATGGAGGAGACCCCCATGCATCATGATCATCGCAATTCGCGCCGAGGTGTCCTGGGCGCCCTGCTGGGTGCCACCCTGGCAGGCAGCCTGACCCTGCCTGGCCCCGTCCTGGCGCAGGATTACCCGTCGCGGCCGATTCGCGTGCTGGTCGGTTATTCCGCCGGTGGCGGGGTCGACGCCCTGGCCCGGACGCTGGCCGCCCGGCTGTCCGAACAACTGGGGCAGAACATGGTGGTGGACAATCGTCCGGGCGCCACCAGCACCATTGCCGCGAATGTCCTGCTCTCCTCGGCGCCCGACGGCTACACGCTGCTGCTGGCCGATTCGGCGTTGCTGATCGCGGCACGCGCCATGCAGAACGTGAGCTTCGATCCAGTCAAGAATTTCGTTCCGGTCGCCGGCGTCGCGATCGCGCCACTGGCGATTGCAGTGGCGGCTGATTCGCCCCTGCGCTCCCTGGAGGACATGGCCAAAGTGGCCGGGTCCGGGAGCCAGTTCAACTACGCCACTTCCGGCATCGGCACCGTGCATCACCTGGCCATGGAGTACCTGCAGGCGCGTGCAAACATCAAGATGACGCACGTGCCGTATCGCGGCGCCTCGGCACTGCTGCCCGACCTGATCAGCGGCCAGGTCTCCTCCGGCGTCCTGAGCGCGGCCGCCGCGATGGGTCAGGTCAAGGCCGGCAAGATCCGGGTGCTCGGCCTGACCAGCGCCGAGAAGCTGGATGGAGCCGCCGACTGGCGCGCGATCTCCGACTGGCTGCCGGGATTCGATGCCTCGCCCCGGCTGTTCGTGCTCGCCCCGTCCGGTACACCGGAGCCCATCGTGAGGCGTCTCGAGTCCGAGATCCGCAAGGCGCTGAGCGATCCGGCCATGGTTCAGGACCTCTCGAAGCAGGGATTCGTCACGAACTTCCAACCGGCCAAGGCGCTCAAGGTCGGCATGGAGGAAGAGCTGGAGCGCTGGACGGACCTGATCAAGAAGTCCAGCATCACGCTGAACTAGCGCACTTCTGGAGGTGCCGCGCCAGGCGTCAGGTGCCGGCCGCGGTCGCGATCACGCCGCCCTGGCGCCGGGCGGGCCGGTGCTGCCGCGATGGACGACGTCGATTGGAAACGCCTGGAACGGCTCCCAGGGCTGGCCTTCGAGACGCGCGATCAGCTGTGCGGCCGCCGCGCGCCCGATCTCGACGATCGGCGTGCGGATGCTGGTGAGCCCGGGCGTCTGGGTTGCGCCCAGATCGGTATTGTCGACGCCGGTAATGGAGATATCGGCGGGGATGCGCAGCCCGGCCTTGCGGCACGCCACCATCGCGCCGACGGCGAAGACGTCGTTGGTCGAGACCACCGCGGTGGGGGGATCCGGCAATTCCAGCAAGCGCCCCATCGCCTGTTCGGCCGATTGCAACGAGATCGGCGCGTACTGAACGCAGCCGTCGGCCAGCGTCATCCCTGCCTCCGCCAGCGCCTTGCGCACGCCGGCCCCGCGGGCTCTCGCCCGATCGTTGCCGGCGAGTGGCGCGCTGAGCAGGCCTAAGCGGCGATGACCCAGTCCGATCAGGTGCCGCGTGATCTCGACCGTGGCCGCCTGGTTGTCGAAGCCGATGCTGGGATGGCGATGCGCCGGATCGATCCCCCAGGTCAGCACGAAGGGGCGGCCGTAGTCCTCCAGCAGCGAGAACAGGGCGGGGTCGTGGTCAAGGCCGACGAAGACGAAGGCATCGACGCCGTGCTGGATCAGTTGCCGCGCCACCCGCAGTTCCACCGTCAAGTCGTAGTGATGTTCGGCGAGCACCAGGGAGTAGCCGCGGGCGTCCAGGTGCTGCTGCAAGGCGCTGGTGGTCCGGGCATAGAGGGCGTAGTCGAAGGACGGCACCACCGCGCCGACCATCCTGCTGCGGTGACTGCGCAACGAGCGGGCGACGCCGTGGGGCACGTAGCGCAGCTTCGCGGCTGCTTCCAGCACCCGTTGCCGGGTCTGCGGATCGACCCGGTCCGGGCAGTTGAGCGCGCGCGACACGGTGGCAGTGGACACCCCGGCCAGCCGAGCGACATCCTTGCCGCCTGAACGGAGCCGGGCATCGTCCAGGAGGCTGTCCGGTTCGGCAGGGCTGCTCATGTCCGGAGAGTATAGCCACATCGCATGTAATCGATTGCAGTTGTTGACGACCAGCGACGATGTTAAATTGTCGATGCAATCGATTGCACCAGATTCGTTCCGTGACTACCAAGGAGACAATCTTGAAGAACCCGACTCGCCCTTCCGTCCAGCCCCGACCAGCCCGCCGCAGGCTCATCACCCAGGTCGCCTCCGTCGGCGCGCTGGCCGCCGCCTCGCCGCGCTTGCTGACCAGTGCCCACGCCCAGGGCGATGACTTGGCGCCGTACAAGGCGGCAAAAATCAACTGGCGGCAGGTCGAAGGGGAATCGATCTCCGTGGCGGTCATCCCGGCCAGCTACTTCGACAACCTCGGCACGCTGATACCGCAGTTCGAGGCGCTGACGGGCATCCAGGTACGGGTTGAAAAAGTACCCCCCGGCCAGATCCGGCAGAAGGCCATGCTCGATCTTTCCTCCAAGACCCGGACCTATGCGACCCATGCGGCGGATCCGATGTACTACCCGCTCTATGTCGCCAACAAGTGGGTCGAACCGCTCGATCAATACCTCAAGGACGCCAGCCTGACCGATCCGGCCTGGTTCAACTACGACGACATCCTGAAGGCCTGGCGCGAGGCCGACTCGGTCGACGGCAAGCCCTACGGCATCCCCTACGACGGCGAAGTGACGCTGCAGGTCTACCGCAAGGACCTCTACGATGCGAAGGGGCTCAAGCCGGCCCAGACCTACGACGAGCTGCTGGCCAACGCCAAGGCCCTGAACGATCCCGACAACCGGATGTACGGCCTCGCGATGCGCGGTTTCGCCGGAGCCGGCCAGAACATGTACATCTACCCGTCGCTGCTGCGCGGCTTCGGCGGCAGCTGGGTTGCCGGCAACACCGTCAAGGTGAACTCGCCGGAGGCGGTGCGCGCGCTGCAGTGGTACGTCGATGCCCTCACGAACTATGCGCCGCCTGCCGTGCGCAACTGGAACTGGCCGGACATCGCGGACGCGTTCTCGCAAGGCACGGTCGCCTGCTACCTCGATGCCCACTCGTCAGCCGCCGTGATCAACAACCCGGACAAGTCGAAAGTGATCGGCAAGATCGGCTATGCACGCTGGCCGAAGGGCCCTGCCGGCAAGGCGATCACCTCGATCTGGAACTGGGGCTTCCCGATCAATGCCGCGCTCAGCGAGAAGTCCAAGAAGGCCACCTGGCTCTTCATCACCTGGGCCACCTCAGCGGAGACGCAGGCCCGCACTTCCTGGAAGTTCGCAGGTCCGGCCAAGCGCTCCGGCATCAACCGTCGCTCGCTGTGGGAGTCCGACGAGTTCGCCAACGCCATGAAGGGTGCGGGCTACAACTTCGTGAAGGCGGCGCTGGAATCGCTGGAATTCGACACGGATGTCGATTGGCGTCCGCGGGTACCCCAGTGGCCGGCGATCGGCGAGACCATGGCGACCGCCATCCAGTCCGCGCTGGTCGGCCAGAAGCAACCCAAGGAAGCGCTCGACGAGGCCCAGAGCCGGATCCAGCAATTGCTCGGCAAGAACTGAGCGGTGCGGTTGATGCCAGCATCGGGCGCCCGCGCGGGCGCCGCCGTCCGCACGCTGGCCGGCCAGGAGCGCCGCTTCGCGCTGGCGCTCCTGTTGCCGGCCCTGCTGGCGCTGCTGCTGACGACGACGACGCCGCTGGTTTATCTGGTCTGGAACAGCCTGCACCGCCTCGACCTCGGCATGCCCTGGCTGTCCGGGTTCGCAGGCCTGGAGAACTACGTCCGCATGGGCAGCGATCCCCGCTTCTGGAACTCGCTCTGGCTGACGCTGGTCTACACCAGCAGCACCGTCGTGCTGCAGGTCGTCGTCGGCCTGTCCCTGGCGCTGCTGGTGCTGCAGATCCCCAAGGGACAGGGCGTGCTGCGGGTCGCCGCCATCCTGCCGATCGTGCTCGCGCCGGTGGTTGTGGGCCTGTTCTGGCGCACCCTGGTCCTTGCGCCGGACTTCGGCCTGGTGGACGTGGTCAGCCGCGCACTCGGCCTCGGCAGTCACAACTGGCTGGGCGACCCGCAACTGGCGCTGATTTCCGTGATCGCGATCCACACCTGGCAATGGACGCCGTTCGCATTCCTGGTCCTGCTGGCGACGCTGGCGACTTTGCCCCCCGACATCTATGAAGCGGCCAGGCTGGACCGGGCGCGCGCCTGGCAGCGGTTCGTGCACATCACCCTGCCGTTGATCCGCCCTGCCATCGTAATGGTCGTGATCCTGCGGATGATGACCGCGCTGTCGGCCTTTGCCGCGATCTTCGCCGCCACCGGCGGCGGCCCGGGCTCGGCCACCGAGATCCTGAATCTCTACGCCTACCGGACCTCGTTCTCGGAACTGAACCTCGGATACGGGGCATCGCTGGCGGTGGTCCTGATGGGACTGACCCTGGCCATCTCGTTCCTGATGTTCCGCCTGAGGAGGGCGAAATGAGCGGCACTCCCTCATCGGCCCGCGGTCCTCGCGGCGCCGGGCTGCGCGCTCTGATGCTGTGGCTGGCAGCGGGGCTGCTGCTCGCGGTCTGGGCGTTCCCGGTGCTCTGGGGGCTGCTGACGTCGTTCAAGACCGAGCGCGATGTGCTCGCCTACCCGCCCAAGGTGTTGTTCGAGCCCACTCTGGACAACTACCGCGAAGTCATCTTCGGCGCGTCCTCGATCCTGCCGAACCTCTGGTCGAGCATGATCGTGTCCACCTCGGCAACGGTCCTGACGATGCTCTTCGCGGTGCCGGCCGCCTATGCGATGGCGCGTCTGCGCTATCCGGCCAAGCGCACCACCGGCTTCTACGTGCTGGCGACCCAGATGCTGCCACCGGTCGGTCTGATCATCCCGTACTACCTGGTGCTGCAGAAGATCGGCGGACTGGACACCTACAGCGGGATGACCGCAATCTATCTCACTTTCTCCCTGCCCTTCGCCATCTGGCTGATGGTGTCCTACTTCGAGGACATCCCCCAGGAGATGGAGGAAGCCGCGTTGCTGGACCGCGCCGGCAGGTTGCGCACCCTCTGGTATGTGATCCTGCCCCAGGTGCGCGGGGGCATCGCGGTCACCACGATCTTCGTGTTCCTCAACGCCTGGAACGAATTCCTCTTCGCCGTCGTCCTGGGCGGCAACAACGTGCGGCCGGTCACGGTCGCCATGTTCAATTTCATCTCGGTGGAGCAGACACAGTGGGCGCGGCTTGCGGCCGGTGCGATGCTGGCCATGGCGCCGGTCATCCTGATCGGCCTGGCCGCCCAGCGCCATATCGTCAAGGGACTCACCGTCGGCGCAGTCAAGGGGGGAGGTCGTCGATGACGAGTGTCGGCAGGGTAAGGATCGAAGGCGTGGTGAAGCGCCACGGCAGCTTCACGGCTTTGCACGGGCTGGACCTGGAAATCGAACCGGGCGAGTTTTTCGCGCTGCTCGGGCCCTCCGGTTCGGGCAAGACAACCACGTTGCGGATCCTCGCAGGGTTGGAGGAAGTCGACGGCGGCCGGGTGCTGCTCGACGGCGTCGACGTCACCCACAACGAGCCCGGGGAACGCGATGTCGCGATGGTGTTCCAGAGCTATGCGCTCTACCCCCACATGACCGTGTCGGAGAACATCGCTTTTCCCTTGAAGATGATCGGCACCCCTGCGGCGGAGATCGTCGCCGCGGTGCGCGACGCCGCAACCCGGGTCGACATCGCGCACCTGCTGGCGCGCCGGCCGGGACAGCTCTCCGGCGGCCAGCAGCAGCGCTGCGCCCTCGCCCGGGCAATCGTGCGCAAGCCGCGGCGGTTCCTGCTGGACGAGCCGCTGTCGAACCTGGATGCGAAGCTGAGGCTCGAGACCCGGGCGGAATTGCGCAAGCTGCAGCGCTCGCTCGGTGTCACAACGGTGTATGTGACCCACGACCAGGAGGAGGCCATGACGGTGGCCGATCGCATGGCCGTGTTCATGGAAGGCCGGATGGTGCAGATCGGCAGGCCGAAGGACATCTTCCGCGAGCCCGCCAATATCACCGTGGCCGGATTCATCGGCACACCGCCGATGAACCTGCTGGCAGCTGAGATGGCCGACGGCCAGGTCAGGCTGCACGGCGCCTCGCTGCCGGTGAACAGCGCGCCCGGCGTGACGCGCCCGGTGGTTCTCGGCGTGAGGCCGGCGGACCTGCGCATCACCGCAAGCGGAATTCCCGCGCGGGTCGAGTTCATCGAAGATCTCGGCGACAACGTGATCATCAACTTCGACGTGGGCGGACAGCGGGTCAAGGCCCGGTCCGAGCAGCACCCCGCACTGAGCGAAGGACAGACAGTGCACCTGTCGTTCGATCCGCGTGCCGCCCACCTGTTCGACCCCGATTCCGGGTCGAGGCTTGCGCCGGCGCTCCCGGCCGCGTCCTCGCCCGAAGCCACCATCGCCACAACTGGCAGGACAAGCAGATGAAGAGAAAGCCGAACATCGTACTGATCTTGAACGACGACATGGGGTACTCGGATATCGGGTGCTACGGCGGCGAGATCGACACGCCAAACCTCGATCGCCTCGCCGTCAATGGCCTGCGTTTCTCGCAGTTCTACAACACCGCACGCTGCAGTCCGTCGCGGGCCTCGCTCCTGACGGGGCTGCATCCGCACCAGACCGGCATCGGCGTGCTCACCTACGACTTCGGCCCCGAGGGCTATGCGGGTGACCTCAACCAGCGCTGCGTGACCATTCCGGAGGCCCTGAAGGCTGCCGAGTACCGCACCTACATGAGCGGCAAGTGGCACGTCTCGTCCAGCCTGACCAAGCCCACCGGATCCTGGCCGCTGCAGCGGGGCTTCGACAAGTTCTTCGGCACCATCATCGGTGCCGGCAGCTTCTATGATCCGAACACGCTCACCCGCGGCAACGACAACGTCGAACACGAGGCGAGCGAGAATGAGTCCTTCTTCTATACCGATGCGATCAGCGACCAGGCCGCGCAGTACATCCGCGACCATCAGGCGCAGGATCCCGGCAAGCCGTTCTTCCAGTACGTTGCCTACACCGCGCCGCACTGGCCCCTGCACGCGCACGACGACGACATCGCAAAGTACCGCGGGCGCTTCGACAAGGGCTGGGATACGCTGCGCGAAGAACGCCTTCAGCGGCTGGTCGCATCCGGGCTGCTCGACAAGGCCTGGCCGCTGACGCCGCGCGATCCGACCCAGCCGCCCTGGACCGACGCGGACCACAAGGAGTGGCTGCTTCGCTGCATGGAGGTCTACGCCGCTCAGATCGACCGGATGGACCAGGGCATCGGCAGGATCATCAAGGCGCTCGAGGAAACGGGGCAACTGGAAGACACGCTGATCATTTTCCTGTCGGACAACGGTGCCTGCGCGGAGGACATTCCCGAAGACGTCACGATCGACGAACTCGTCAACAAGCTGAGGATCGCGAAGTCCCACACCCGCAAGGGCGATCCGGTCGAGTTCGGCAACAATCCGGCGCTGATGCCCGGCCCCGAAGATACCTACCAGAGCTACGGCACGGCCTGGGCCAACCTGTCCAACACGCCGTTTCGCCTGTACAAGCACTGGATCCACGAAGGCGGGATCGCGACGCCTCTCATCTTCCACTGGCCCAACGGCATCCGTGACAAGGGCGGTATCCGTCACTCACCGGGCTATCTGCCCGACATCATGGCGACCATTCTCGATATCACCGGCACCCGTTACCCGGCCGAGCGCGACGGCAATCCGGTCGCGCCCCTGGAAGGCAGCACGCTCGCCGCGGTGTTCGACGGCGACCAGCCGCAGCGCCCGCCGATGTTCTGGGAACACGAAGGCAACGCCGCCGTCCGGATCGGATCCTGGAAGCTGGTGCGCAAGTATCCCCAGGCCTGGGAACTGTACGACCTTACCAAGGATCGCACCGAACTGAACGATCTCGCCGGGAAACACCCGGACCGGGTTCGCGACATGGCCGCGCAATACGAGGTCTGGGCCGCGCGCTGCAACGTCATTTCGCGGGAGAAAATCCTGTCCCTGATGCGTGAACAGAAGTCGCCGCCGGCATTCTGGGAGAAGGACGAGGTCGCCGGCGAGCAAGGCGGCGCAGTGGGCGGCGCCTGAGGCCGGCAGCCTGCCACCGCCGGCATTGAGGGCGGCGCCGTCAGAGCAGCCAGTCGATCGGAAGTATCGCGAACGTCGAGGCGCCCACCCGCCGCCAGAAACCAGCCTGCGGTTCATCGGCAAGGTGCGGGGGTACGCCGTCCTCCTCGCCGGTCCATCGCAGGTCACCGTCTTTTGTGAGGGTCACCTGCCACGCGATCTGCGGCACGTTTCTGCTGTAGGCCGCTTCCACCGTTCGGGCCAGGGAACGGCTCTCGATCACGAAGCCCAGTTCCGTGTTCAAGTCCACCGAACGCGGGTCGAAGTTGAACGAGCCAATCACCACGCGGGAGTGGTCGACGGAAAATGTCTTGGCGTGCAGGCTGGAGCGGGAACTGCCCCCCGGGGCCGCGCTGCCTGAACCGCCGGAGCCCGGGGAACCCCCTGACTGTGCTGCCGCCCCCGAACCGCCGGATCCCCGCCCGCCCTGGGTGCGTGCCATGGGCTTGTACTCGTGCAGTTCGATGCCGGCGCGCAGCAATTGCTTTCTCGATCGGGCATAGCCGGCATGAACCGCGACGACGTCGGTCGACGCGAGCGAGTTGGTCAGCACCCGGATCCGGACCCCCTGCCTGGCGAGGGCTTCCAGGAACATCGTTCCCTCTGGCATCGGCACGAAATAGGGGGAAACCATCTCGAGCGATTCCTGCGGCTGGCCGAAAATGGCTTCGAACCGCTCCGGCAGCGCCGTCGACGACGCCGGTTTGCGCAGAACCTTGGCCGGATCATCGCTGATCAACCGGGTGTTGGCCCAGTCGAGCGCCAGCCGCCCTTCGAGCAGGGCCTGCATGAACCCGGCCTGTCGCACGGCATCCGCGTAGAGGTGCCCACCCGCATCCAGTTCTGCCGCCGCTATCTCCGTTCGGATAGCCGCAATGGCCTGGTCGCTTGCCGCCGGCACCAGCCGCTCGATCGGGTAGGCGGATTCGCTCGCCCAGTAGCGATCGAAGTCGGCGGAGACCTCGGTCACCACGCTCCCGACTGCTAGCACGTCGAGATCGGCGAAGGCCCGCGTTTCGCCGACGTCGAAATACTCGTCGCCGATATTGCGCCCGCCCACGATGGTGGCCTGGTTGTCCGCGGTGAAGGATTTGTTGTGCATGCGCCGGTTCAGCCGGGCGAAGTCGGTGAGGTAGCCGATCGCGCGTGACTTGCGCTGGACGAAGGGGTTGAACAGACGGACTTCGATGCGGGGATGGGCATTGAGGGCTCGAAGGGTTTCATCCAGGCCCCCGGTGCCGGCATCGTCGAGCAGCAGCCTGACCCGCACGCCGCGATCGGCCGCCTGGCTGATCGCCTTGAACATGAGCATGCCGGAGACGTCACGGCGCCAGATGTAGTACTGGATGTCGAGCGTTCGCTGCGCGGTCTCTGCCAGGACCAGGCGCGCGGCCAGGGAGTCGCGTCCGTCGGGCAGGGCATGCAGCCCCGACCGGTTGCGCGGATCGGCCTCGCGCGCCTGCGCCGACGCGCTACTGTCGCCGCGTTCGCGGGCTGCCGATGCCGCGACCGCCCGACCCAACCGGGTATCGCCGGTATCGCGCAGCGCCACGGTCGCGGTGCGTTGTTCCAGCGACGGCAGCGACGCGCAAGCACTGAGGAGAGTAATGCAGAGTGCAACGAGAAAGCTTCGGGTGGCGCCCATGGTCGCTCGAGAGGATCGCGCAGTCGCGCCAGCCGCGCAGGCAGAATATATGCCCGGCGCGGGCGTCAGGGCCGCCGGTGATCAGAATTCCCACTGCACCGGTTGCGCACCTGCCACCGGCGACCGGAAGGTCGCGACCTGGGTGCCGAACAGCGATCCGAGGTAGACCGTCTTGAGGTCCGGCCCCCCGAAACCGATACCCGACAGATTGCCGAGACGGCGCTTGCCGCCCGAATCCAGGTGCTGGCGGGTATAGCTGCCGTCCTGGAAGGCCTTTTCGCACTCCGCCAGCTGGGCGGTGTCGGCGTCCTCCAGGATCAGATGCTGCCTGCCGTCGGCCGTCGTGCGGATGATCCGATTGCTGACCACGCTGACGATCCAGACACCGCCTTCGGCGTCGAACGCGAAGCCGTCCGGCCAGGTGCCGGCGCCATACTGGGCGAAGACTTCGCGCGGGCCGAGCGAGCCGTCCGCCTTGATCGGAAAGCGGCTGGTGCAGCGGGCGATCGTCTCGTTCACGTAGAGCCACTGCCCGCTCGGGTCGACAATCACCTCGTTGGTAAAGCCGATTCCCTCTGCAACCACCCGCGCGCCACGATCATCCATCAGGATGATGTAGCCATCGCCGTAGCCCTTGCGCATGGATTGCTCCCGGGGCACCTGGCGGGTGCTGACCGAGATCCAGGTTCGCGCTCGAGCGTCAATGCCGACGAAATTGGTCGGCTCGAGCCGGTGGCCGTCGACCTCCATCAGTCGAGGGGTCAGATGGCCGTCGGCGCTCATGTGCCAGACACCGCCATTACCCAGGTCGGCGATCAGGAAGCTGCGGTCTGGAAGGACGGCGAATCCGTTCGGGAGGAAACCCGGCGGCGGATTCGTCGCGGCGATCAGTCGGGTAGAACCGTTGGCGCGCACGCTGCTGATCCCGCGCTTGTCCGGCATGAACAGGTCGCCGGAGCGGGTCGCCAGGACGGTCTCGGGCCGTTGCAGCCCTTCGCCGACAAAGGCGAGATCGTCCATTGAAACAGTAAACATTGCTCCTCCTAGGAGTCTGATTCTGGTTCTGGAATCC
>JBBRJB010000008.1:0-15937 GCA_038220085.1 Burkholderiales bacterium | reverse complement strand
CGGCTTCGACGGTGATCGTGTTGTTGATCGGATCCACCGAGCGGATCCGGTCCATCCGCGCCAGCGACAGCAGGATGGAGCGACCCGAGCGGTCCGGCACCGACCCGCCGGTCAGGCCGGTGTTGCCGCCCTGGGGCACGATTGCCACCCGATGCTGGCGGCACCACCGGACGATGCCGGCGACGTCTTCCGTGGTGTCCGGCAGCGCGACGGCCAGTGCTGTGCCCTGCCAGCGTTTGCGGTAGTCCAGCAGGAACGGCGCCTTGTCGTCGGGTTCCGTCAGCAGCCGCCCGGAGAACGACTGCCGCAGGGATTCGATCGGAACACACGCATTTTCCGGATGACCGGCGGCGGGTTGGGGCTGGGGTGGCGAGGTGTCGGCGATGGTGCTTCTGTTCATAGATCCAAGGGTATCACTGTCACCCCGGCGATCCGCGCCTGCAGGTGGGCAAGGGCTTCGGGTACCTGGTCGACCAGGATCAGGCAGAGGTCGCCCTTGTCCAGTCGTTCCAGCGCTGCGTCGATCGCCACGAACTCGCCGCGGATTTCCTCGATCCGGGTGGTGCGCTTCGCGCCGCTCAAGCCCTGCCGCAGCAGGGCAAGCACTTCGCCGTCTGCGCGGCCGCGCTGCGCCTGGTCCTGATACAGGATCACGTCGTCGAAGGCGTGGCCGAGGATCTCGGTCTGGCGGGTCAGATCTTCGTCACGGCGGTCGCCGGCGCCGCTGATGACGACCACCCGCCGCCGGGTCGGCATCGCCTCCACCGCGCGCACCAGGGCCTGGATTGCATCCGGGTTGTGACCGTAGTCGGCGATCAGGGTCGCGCCGCGGTAGTCCATCAGATTGAAGCGGCCCGGCGCGGTGGCGGCGTCGCTGACGAAGCCTGCCAACGCCTGCTGCACGACGACCCAGTCAATTCCCATGGACCAGGCGGCGGCGACCGCGGCCATCGTGTTCTCGACCTGGAACGGGATCGTTCCTGCGCGGGTGAGGGGAACCTCGGCCAGGTCGATCCGGTTCTCGGTCGTGCCCTCGGCGGCGACGATCTGCCCGTTCTCGCGGAAGATCACCCGCCCGCCCTGGGCCCGGTGCTGCGCGATGACGGCCTGCGAAGCGCTGTTGCCGAAGTAGATGACCCCGCCAGGGCAGCTGTCGGCCATGGCCACGACCAGGGGATCGTCGGCATTGAGCACCGCGTTGCCGCGATCGGAGACATTGTGAACGATGACCTGCTTGACGTCGGCCAGACGCTCCGGCGTGTCGATGAAGTTCATGCCGAGATGATCGCCTACGCCCACGTTGGTGACGACTGCAACGTCACAGCGGTCGAAACCCAGTCCTTCGCGCAGGATGCCGCCGCGGGCGGTCTCGAAAACCGCCGCGTCGACGTCCGGGTGCAACAGTACATTGCGCGCACTCCTGGGGCCGCTGCAGTCGCCCGGGTCAATGCAGCGCCCGCCGACATAGATGCCGTCGGTACCGGTGATGCCGACCCTCAGCCCGCTGGTGCCGAGCAGATGCGCGATCAGTTTCGCGGTGGTGGTCTTGCCGTTGGTACCCGTGACCGCGACGATCGGGATACGCCCGTCCTGGTTGGGCTGGAACATGGTGGCGATGACGGCCTGGCCGACATTGCGGCTCTTGCCGAAAGACGGACTCAGGTGCATGCGCAGGCCGGGCGCCGCGTTGAGCTCGACGATGCCACCACCCTGCTGCTCGAGCGGCGCGAAGACCGTCCGGCAGACCACGTCGACGCCGCAGATGTCGAGGCCGACGGTGAGCGCGGCTTCAACTGCGCGCGCGGCCACTTCCGGATGCACGTCGTCGGTCACGTCGGTGGCGGTGCCGCCGGTGCTCAGGTTGGCGTTGTTGCGCAGGATCACCCGCATGCCCTGGGGCGGAACCGAATCCGCGGTGAGGTCCTGCTGAGACAGCCGCGCCAGGGCGATATGGTCGAGCGTGATGAAACTGAGGGAAGTGGCATGGCCGGAGCTACGCCGTGGATCCCGGTTGACCTGGTCCACCAGTTTCCTGACCGTGTGCACGCCGTCGCCGGTCACGTAGGGCGGATCGCGCCGCGCCGCGGCGATCAGCCGGTTGCCGACCACCAGCAGGCGGAAGTCGTTGCCCGGGATGAACCGTTCCACCAGCACCTTGCGGCTGATCGCGCGCGCCGCGACATACGCAAGTTCGAGCTGTTCCCGGGTGGCGATATTCACCGTCACGCCCTTGCCCTGGTTGCCGTCGAGCGGTTTGACCACGACGCGGCCGCCCAGCGCCTGCATGGCCTGCCAGGCATCCTCGACGTCGGTCACCGGCCGGCCGGTGGGTACCGGCACGCCGATCGCGGCCAGCAGTTCCTTGGTCAGGTCCTTGTCCTGGGCGATCGCCTCGGCGATGGCGCTGGTGCTGTCGATCTCGGCGGCCTGGATGCGCCGCTGCCGGCTGCCCCAGCCGAACTGGGTGAGGCTGCCGTCGGTCAGGCGGCAGTAGGGAATGCCGCGGGCGACCGCCGCGCGCACGATCGATCCGGTGCTGGGGCCCAGCCGGATGTCCTCGTCCAGTTCGGTGATCTCGTGCAGCGCCGCCGCGGAGTCGAAGGGCGTGCCGTCGAGCGCCGCCTGGCACAAAGCGGCGGCGTGCTTGAGGGCCAGGCGGCCGACCGCTTCTTCCGAGTACTCGACGACGACCTGGTAGACGCCCGGATCGGTGGTTGCGATGGTGCGGCTGAACGAGACCCGGCAGCCGGCGTTGGCCTGCAGGGCCAGCACCGCATACTGGAACACCTGCGCCATCGCGGTCGGCTCGATCCCGTCGGCCGGCCGGAAATCCGGCATGTCGGGAAAGCGTTCGCGCAGTTGCTGCTCGAAGGCTGGCAACTTCTCCAGCGACCGCTCTGCCTCCGGACAGAAGACCAGGGCTTCGAGGGCGGTGAGCCGGCTCCAGAGATTGGGGCCACGTAAGGCCCGGACGCGCTTGAACTCCATGGTGGTTGGCGGACGGTCAGGCTGGTTTGCGGGCCGGTGCACGCCGCACGCGGCGCCCGGGCGCCGGCGCGGATGCCGGTGCCGATGACGGCACCTGATGCGGCGCGGCGCCGGCAGGCATGGCGGTCATGGCCCCTGCAGGGCTGCCGTAGTCGGGCACGAAGGTGTTGATCGCGGTCGCGATCAAATCGCTGCGCAGGTTCAAGGCGCAGGCTGCGCCGACCGCGGCCAGCAGGCAGTCGATGGCGATGTCCCCCCGCCAGAGTTGCCTGGCGTGGCCGGCCAGCGCCGGCGCGGGCTCGAGCCTGGCGATCGAGTCCTGGGAGGCGCCGCTGGCGATCAGGATCTCGCCCTCGGCGAAGAGGATTGCCCGCCCGCCGGCCGCGCGGTGCGCGGCGATGACCGGCAGCGCCGGATCGCGCGCGAAGTAGATGACCTCGCCGTCGCACAGGTCGGCCATTTCCACCGTCAGCGGGTCGTGCGCATTGAGCACCGCGGCGCCGCCCTTCAGCACGACGTCGACCTGCGTGCGCAGTAGCCGGTACATCTGGTCGGGCGTGTCGAGGTAGTTGGCCGGCAGGGTGCTGTCGGGGTCGATATGGGTGACGATTCCGACCTGGCAGCGGTCATAGGCAAGGCCTTCGTTGGCAATCACCGCGGGGCTGTTTTCCAACACGGCGGCATCGACCAGGCAGTTCTTGAGCAGCCTGCGGCCGGTGATCCAGTTGCCGCTGTCGGTGCGCTCGATATGGCGGCGGCCGAGGTACATCCCGGTGCTGCAGCCGAGTCCCACGCGCTTGCCGGCCAGCCGCAGCATGTGGGCGATGACTTGCGCGACCGGTGTCGTGTCGCGGGTACCGGTGATTCCGATGACCGGAATGCGACCGTTGTCCTGGCCGGCGAAGAGGTGATCGACGATCGCCCGGCCCACCGGACGGGCGCCGCCGTTGGCCGGCTTCAGGTGCATCAGCAGGCCGGGGCCGGCATTGACCTCGACGATCGCGCCGCGCTGACCCGCGAGCGGCCGGGAGATGTCCTCGGCCACCAGGTCGACGCCGGCGATGTCGAGCCCGACGACGCGCGCGGCCAGGGCGACATCCTCGGCCACGTCCGGATGGACCAGGTCGGTGACATCGAAGGCCACATTGCCGCTGCGCTGGATCAGCACCGGCATGTCCGGCGGCGGCACCGAACTGCCGTCAAATCCCTGGCGCGACAGTTCAAGTCGCGCCGCCGAATCGATGCGGATGAAATTGAGCGGGCAGTCTTCGCCGCTGCCTCGGCGCGGGTCGGAGTTCAATTGCCGTTCGATCAGTTCGAGGATGGTCGAGCGACCGTCGCCGATGACCGACGCCGGTTCGCCGCGCGCCGCAGCGACCATCTTGCCGCCCACGACCAGGAGGCGATGCTCGTTGCCGCGGACGAATCGCTCCACCATGACGCCGCTGCCCTCGTCCTCCGCGACCGCATACGCCTTCTCCAGTTCCTCGCGGGAAGTCACGTTGGTGAAGACTCCCCTGCCGTGGTTGCCGTCGTACGGCTTGACCACCACCGGCAGCCCGATGTCCTCGGCGGCATCCCAGGCGTCCTCGACACTGTGCACGAGGCGTCCTTCCGGCACCGGCACGCCGCAGGACTGCAGCAATTGCTTGGTCAGGTCCTTGTCGCGGGAGATGCCTTCGGCGATCGCGCTGGTCCGGTCGGTTTCCGCGGTCCAGATCCGGCGCATCCGCGCCCCGTAACCCAGCTGCACCAGGTTGCCGGTGTTCAGCCGCATGCAGGGAATGTTACGGTCGTCCGCTGCGTCGACGATGCACGCGGTGCTCGGTCCGAGCAACAGGTCGTCGGTGAGCTCGCGCAGCGACTTGATCGATCGGGCCACGTCAAAAGCGGTATCGTTGATCGCGGCCATCACCAGGTCGCGCCCGGCCGTGAGCGCGGCGCGGGTCACGTCTTCCTGCCAGGCGCGCACGATGACCTTGTACACCCCCCGGGTCGGAATCTCCCGGGCCTTGCCGAAGCCGCCCGGCAGGCCGGCCAGGTTCTGCAGTTCCAGCGTTACGTGCTCCATGATGTGGGCCGGCCACGTACCTTCCTGAAGGCGTCGCACGAAGCCGCCGCGCTCGCCGTAGCTGCAGCGATGCTCTACCAGCGACGGCAGCCAGGCGCACAGGCGGTCGACGAAGCCCGGCAGCTTGTCGGACGGGTAGTCCTCCAGCTTGCCGATGTCCACCAGCGCTTCGAGCACCGGCCGATAGGTCCACATGTTTGGACCTTTCAGGTGGGTAACGCTGAGTATCTGTATGTCTTTGTGCTTCATTGGCGGATCTTGCGGCTGACTGATGTACGCTTGCACCGCGGCCAGCGATACTACAACGGCTTCCCGGCCGGTCCTGTGCAGGAATGCGGCCCGGGGCTGCTACACCGCGCCGCGCCCCGTTGCCTGCCTGTACCGCCCTTCGTTCGCACCTGATGATCTCAGAATCTCCCCTTGATAGCCCTTTCGCCGACACGGTCGCTACGCAATGGCATGAAGCACTCGCCGCCATGCTGGAAAGCGGGGAGAATCTGCTGGCGACGCTGGCCACCGACCTGGACGAGCATCTGGCCTTCGCATCCGGCCTGCTGGCGCTGACGGATCGGCGCCTGCTGTTCCTGGCCGGGCCTGGCGTAGCGGCGCCCGAATGGCCGCTGCGCCGGGATCTGCGGCTGGCGACCCAGGATCATGCCGGCATCGGATCGCTCACGTTGTCCGATTCGGACTCGCGGCTGGCGGTCTGGCGTTTCACGCTCGGCCAGGGTGGCGCGGTCCGGAACCTGGTGGCGGCATTCGAGCGTCGCGCGCACCCGGAGGCGCCGCCGGCGGGGGGGCCGGCCCGTGCGCAGGCACCTGCGCACGGGGCATCATCGCCGGACGCGCTGCCTGAGGTTCCAGAGGTACCGGCGCCACCGGCCGGGCTCGCCCTCGCCGGCCACGGCGAGATGAGGTCAGGGGATCCGCGCACCGACCTTTCGCGACAGCCCTCGGCGAGACACGAGGATCTGTCACGTGATGCTGGCCAGGACGATCGCGAGGCTTCGGCGCGCGATGCCGACGAGCGGGAAGAAGTCGTGGAAGAGCAGGCGCCGTCCGGCTGGGTCCTGTTCCGGCTCTGGCGTTTTGCGCGGCCCTATCGCCTGCAGTTGCTGTCCGGGTTCCTGCTCACGCTGGCGGCGACGGCGGCGACCCTGGTGCCGCCCTATCTCACGCTGCCCCTGATGGACAATGTGCTGATTCCCTACCAGAACGGCAAGCCGATCGATCCCGGGCTGGTGAGGCTGTACCTGGGTGGCCTGCTCGGCGCGGCGCTGCTGGCCTGGATTCTCGGCTGGGCACGGACCTACATCCTGGCCCTGGTCAGCGAGCGGATCGGCGCCGACTTGCGCACCAGCACCTACGATCACCTGATGAAGCTTTCGCTCGAGTATTTCGGCGGCAAGCGCACCGGCGACCTCATGGCCCGGATCGGCGCGGAGACCGATCGGCTGAACCTGTTCCTGTCGCTGCACCTGCTCGACTTCGCCACCGACCTGCTGATGATCGTCATGACCGCGATCATCCTGTCCTCGATCAATCCCACGCTGGCGCTCGTCACCCTGCTGCCCCTGCCGCTGATCGCCTGGCTGATCCACCTGGTGCGTGACCGCCTTCGCCACGGTTTCGAGAAAGTGGATCGTATCTGGGCGGAAGTGACCAACGTGCTCGCCGACACCATCCCGGGGATTCGCGTGGTCAAGGCATTCGCCCAGGAAAAACGCGAAGCGACCCGTTTTCGCGAGGCGAATCGCCACAACCTGGTCGTCAATGACCGGGTCAACCGGGTCTGGTCGCTGTTCACGCCCACCGTCAGCCTGCTGACCGAGATCGGCTTGCTGGTCGTCTGGGGGTTCGGCATCTGGCTGGTGGCCGACGACCAGATCACGGTCGGCGTGCTCACCGCCTTCCTGGCGTACATCAGCCGCTTCTACATCCGGCTGGATTCGATGAGCAGGATCGTGTCAGTGACCCAGAAGGCGGCCGCCGGCGCCAAGCGGATCTTCGACATCCTCGACCACGTCTCCAGCGTGCCTGAACCGGCGGAGCCGGTGCGTGTCGGGCGCATCGAAGGCCGGGTGCAGGTGCGCGACGTCACGTTCCGCTACGGCAACCGGGTCATCATCCGTGGCTTGAATCTCGAGATTGCTCCCGGGGAGATGATCGGCCTGGTCGGGCACAGCGGCTCCGGCAAGAGCACGCTGGTCAACCTGATCTGCCGCTTCTACGACGTGAGCGAAGGTGCGATCCTCATCGACGGCATCGACATCCGGTCGATGGCCGTGGCCGACTACCGGCGCCACATCGGCCTGGTGCTGCAGGAGCCGTTCCTGTTCTTCGGCACTATTGCCGAGAACATCGCCTACGGCAAGCCGGAGGCGAGCCGCCAGGAGGTCGTCGCCGCGGCCCGCGCAGCCCACGCCCATGAATTCATCCTGCGGCTCGCCCATGGCTATGATTCGCTGGTCGGCGAGCGCGGCCAGTCGCTGTCCGGCGGCGAGCGCCAGCGGATCTCGATTGCCCGGGCGCTGCTGATCAATCCGAGGCTGCTGATCATGGACGAGGCCACTTCATCGGTGGACACCGAGACGGAGCGGGAGATCCAGAAGGCGCTCGATAACCTGGTGCAGGGCCGGACGACCATCGCGATCGCCCACCGCCTGAGCACCTTGCGCAAGGCCGACCGGCTGGTGGTCCTCGACCGCGGCGAGGTGGTGGAGGAGGGCCGTCATGAAGACCTGCTGGCGCGCGAAGGCCACTACCACAAGCTTTACATGGCGCAGCAGCGCCAGGCGAAACTCGATGACTGATCAGGCAGCACCCGCTTTCCTGCTGGCGCGCGATCCCTTCGGGCGCCTGTTGTTAACCATCGATGGCGTCACTCACCAGGGGGTGGTGCCGGTGCGGGCGTTTCCGATTGGCGCACCCGATGAGGGCATCGCCCTGGTGGGCGCCGATGGCCATGAACTCGCGTGGGTCGATCGGATGGAAGAATTGCCGGAGCCGCAGCGCGGCCTGCTGGCCGGCGAACTCGCCCTGCGCGAATTCACGCCGGAAATCCGCCGGATCGTGGCAGTGTCCGGCTTCGTGACCCCGTGCACCTGGACGGTCGAGACCGACCGCGGCAGTACCAGCTTCGTGCTGAAATCGGAGGAAGCAATCCGACGCCTGTCACCGTCCAGGCTGCTGATAGCGGACAGCCAGGGGATCCATTTCCTGGTACGAGACACCCAGGCGCTGGACGCCGCCAGCCGCAGGACGCTCGATCGCTTCCTGTGAGCCGGGCGGCGGTCGTCAACCGTCCTGGCCGCTACCGCCCAGGCAGGCCTCCGCGATCGTGACCACCTGATCGCGCCGGACGTCCATCACCGTCAGGTGGCTGATCAGCCTGATCGCCTGGTCGGCATCGAGGTAGCTCAGCGCACCGTCGGGATCGCGGGATTCACGGTACATCGGGCGGGTGAACGGCTGCGCCGAAGGCTTGATCGAGCCGCGCGCCATCACGTCGTCTCGGACGAAGAAGGCGTTGTTGCCCGCGCTGGTGCCGACGAGAGTGTAGCCCTTGGCGCGGCCGAGGTCGGTCAGGGCTGCGAGGGACGCGCCTGCGTAGAGCCAGGAGTAGTGCTTGCGGGTCCGATCGAAACCCGGCTCGTAAGGCACAGTCACTGCCGCATCCGGACCGAAGAGGCCGTTGTACTCGCAGATCACGATCCGGGGCGAAACGTCCTCGAGCGCTTTCCAGATCCAGTAGTCGACACCGTCGACATCGATCGACAGCAGTCCGATGTCGCCGCCCATGCCATGCTCCGTCAGCAGCCGATTGACGTTGTCGGTATCGATGAAGGCTTCTACGGCGGTCAGGCTGTGGCGCCAGTAGAGCTCGCTGTTTCGGATCTTCCGGATCTCGTCGCTGCCGCAATCGAGGATCAGGCCGGTCCAATTGTCCTTCTGCAGCAGGAACCGGGTATTTGATTCCCGATAGTCGCCGACGCCGAACTCGACGAACCGGCGGTTCGTCACTTGGCCGCGGGCAATCAGGTACTGAATCAGTCCGTCTTCGTTCCATTGCGACGAGACCCTGAAGCCGTGCGCCGCGAATTCGTCCGCGGCATCGGCGGCGTCGGCGGCCTTGGTCCTCAGCACGATCTCGGCCATGTTCACCTGCAGGCGGGCGATCTGCGCTTCCATGCTTTCGACGACCGCATGCAGACGCTGCGCCGTCGCCACCGACTCGACTTGCAGTTGCGCCCGCGTCCGGGCGGCTTCGTCCGCAAGCCGCCGGCCTTGCTCCTCGATCCTGGCCGTCATTGCCTGGAGGGCGTCCTGATCATGCTGCGCCGCCGTCCGGGCGGACTCGATCGCGTCTTCCAGTTTCCGGGTCTGCGCCGCCAGCGCGCCTTCGAGCCGCTCGAACAGGGTGTTGCTGGTCCGCGCGGACTGGCTGCGCATCAGCCGGTCGTAGCCCTTGAAGAAAGGTGAGCGCTTGAGCCATTCCTTGGCGCGGACACGGCGCGCCAGGCTGCGCTGTGCGGCGTCCTCGCCGGCCGGCCGATGCATGAACTCGAGTTCGTCGCGCACGCGCAAATTCTGGCCCTTCGGGAAGTACCGGCTGCGCAGGATGTCCCGCGCCTTGACGAAGTTCGCCCACTCCGTTTCGAAACTGCGGGTGCTGATGCCGCCGAGCACGAAGCGCGACACCGCGCGCGGGATGTGCTTGACCGCGGCCTTGTGCGTCATCACTGCGTCCAGCAGCAGGTTGTATTCGCCGGTTGCCGCAGACTCGGGGGCGGTGTAGGTGCACCTGTCGAAGATCCAGCGCCGATAGAAGGTGGCCTGGTGGTGGAGCGACTCGTCGTACAGTTGCCGGCGGTTGACGACGTAACTCAGGTCCAGCAGCGTGCCGGCGGTGAAAGCTCCGTGGTCGTGGGTGTCCGAGGAATCCAGGTAGACCGGCATCAGGTTGCCGAAGACGATGTCCGTGCCGGTCTCGTCAAAGAAGGCGGCGACTTCCTCGCAGCAGCGGTCGTCGTAGAAGGTGTCGCCGGCGTTCAGGAAAATGAGCACGTCGCCGCTGGCGGCACGCGCTCCCTTGTCCATCGCATCGTAGACACCCTTGTCCTTTTCGCTGACAAAGTGCCCCACCGGATACTCGCGCACGATGTCGCAAGTGCCGTCTGTGGATCCGCCGTCGATGATGACGTGCTCCATGCTCTCAAAGGTCTGGCGTGCGATCGATTCGAGTGTGAGGCGGATGCTGTCCCGCGCGTTCAGGCAGACCGTCACCACCGAGATCTTGCGCACCGCGGGTTTCGCCTGCGCCAGCCGTTGCCGGTCCCGCGGGAACGCCTTCGTGACGAAGTCATTTGCCTTCAGGACGAGGTCATTTGCCTTCATGATGAGCCTTCATGATGAGGTCTTGCGCTATCGGCGGTCGCTGTTGCCGCACTCGCCGGATTTTCCGACATTGCGCGATCGATAGCCTCGTACAGCCTCGCTGAGAGCTTCTCGGTGGATCGCCTGCTCTGCTGGTAGAGATCTTCGGGCGTCGGCCGCTGGTAGGGCTGGTCGATGAAAGTCTGCATCCGGTCGGCCAGTGCCTCCGCATTGCGCGGCTCGAACAGCACCAGCCGCTGCGGATCCAGAGGGAGTTCGTGGTTGATCGGGATGTCGGAAACGATGGCGCGCACGCCGAGGCTGACCGCGTCGTAGACCGCCCCGCCGCCGGGGCCCCCTTCGAACAGGGTCGGCTGGATCACCGCGATCGCGCCTTTCATCAGCTCGAGCTGGTGGTCCTTGGGGATGTAGTCGAGGAAGCGGACCGTGTCGACCAGGTCCAGGTCCTTCACCATCTTGCGCAGGCCGTCGATATAGCCCGGCTTGCGCGGCTCCTCCATCCGGCCGGTGAACACCATGTCGACCTGGAGTCCGCGTGATCTCGCGAGATGTGCCGCCTTGATCGCGGTTTCGCTGGACTTGTGCACCCAGAACTGGTTGCAGACGATGAAGTAGGGCCGCGGCAGCCCGTAGGGCTTCGGCAGCTCTGGATGCGGCGACAGCCTGGCGAACTCCACGATCGGTGCGAACGGTAATTCGAAGACCTGGTCGGCATCGGCCCCGTAGAAGCGCTGCATGTCGCGCTTCGCATCGCGTGAATTGATGATCATCGGCTTGCCGCTGGCGAGCAATCCGCGGATACGCTGGTCCCGGACCCGCTGGGATTCTGCGTCGAAGAATTCCGGGAAGTGCTTCGGCTGGCAGTCCGGCCAGTAGTTCACATGCGGCAGCGTGCGGGGCAGGATGTGGATGGACGGCAGGAAGACATCGATCTGGCGCTCGACCCTGAGCCGGGACAGGGCTGCCGGCGAGAGTTCACACACCACGAACTTCATCCGCGGGCATGCCTCGCGGTAGAAGTCGTATTCGCCGGCCTCGGTCCGGCTCACGATCCGGTCGGCGGCCGGCGCCATGAACCGGAGCAGGGCGCGCGACGCCTCCTTCAGGTAGGGAATGTTCTTGAGGGTGTGCTTGAGGGAGGCGGGCACCATGTGCTCGACCCGCTCATGCGGACGCGGGCACAGGAAGATCAGCTCGGCTTGCGGGTTCAGCGCCAGCCCGCGGATGATGTTCTTGAGGAAATCGTTGGCGCCGATGTTGATCAGGAATTCGTGCGCCAGGATGGCGATGCGCAAGGGCTTGCCGGTGGCGCTCATCGCCTCGCCGCGCCGCGACCGAAGTAGCGCGCGATCGAGTTGCAGATTTCGGCGACATCGTCGCGGGACAGTTCGGGATAGCTGGGCAGGTTGAGGCCGCGCTGCGCCAGCCCTTCCGCACGCGTGAAGCGTTCGCCGGGGCGCTGGTACACCGGCATCAGGTGCATCGGCGGGAACAGGGGCCGGGTCTCGATGCCGTCTTCCTTCAGGTGCGCACGCAGCCGATCCCGATCCTCGGCCTGTTCGGTCAGGATCGACACCATCCAGTAGCTGTTGAAGCTGCCGGGCCGGGTGCCGTGAACCTCGACCGGAAGCCCGGAGAGCGCTTCGCGATACCAGCCAGCCACGGCCTGTTTCATCGCGATCACCTCCTCGATCGCGTCCATCTGGGCGCAGCCGATTGCGGCGCAGATGTTCGTCATGCGGTAGTTGTAGCCGACCAGGTCGTGCCAGTACTCCCGGTCCTTGGCCAGACCCTGGCCCTTGAGCCGCCGCACCTTCTCCGCGATTTCGGGATTGGCAGTGGTCACCATGCCGCCTTCGCCGGTGGTGATGGTCTTGTTGCCGAAGAAGCTGAAGCTCGCCACATCGCCGAAGGTGCCGACCAGGCGGTCAGCGTCGCGAGTGCCGATCGCCTCGGCGCAGTCCTCCACGACCTTCAGGTCATGCCGCCGCGCGATCGCCATGATCGGCCCCATCTCGCAGGCGTGGCCGTAGAGATGCACCGGCATGATGGCCTTGGTGCGCGGCGTGATCCTGGCCTCCAGCTCCCGGGGGTCCATCTGCCAGTAACCGGTCTCGCTGTCGACGAACACCGGCGTGGCGCCGGTGTAGGTGATGGCGTTGGCCGATGCGATGTACGTCAGCGTCGGGAGCAGGACCTCGTCGCCGGGGCCGATGCCAAGGGCTTCCAGTGCCACGTGCAGTGCCACCGTGCCGTTGCTGACGGCCACCGCATGGGCGGTGCCCAGGTAGTCGGCAAACCGGCTTTCGAACTGCCCGATGTACTTGCCTTTGGAGGAGATCCACGTCGATTCCAGGCAGTCGAGGACCAGGTCCTTCTCTTTGCCCGTGAAGCGTGGACGGTAGACTGGAAATTTGATGCTCATCGGGATTTTCCTGGCTGTTTGATCGATCTGGTACTGGCGGCGGCCGACCGCTCGTCGGCCGGCTGCACATCGGTGGGGTGCCCGCCGGCGGCCTGCGTGCCGGGCGCAACCGTCAGGAAGCCGACCATCTGGCCGCCCTCCTCGGCGGTGAAGACGTAGCCCAGCTTGCGATAGAGCGCGACCGCCACCTGGTGGTCGGCATAGACCTTCAACCGGACCTGCCCGGCGCCGTTGTCGGCGGCGGCCCGGTGCAACGCGTGCATCAGGTCGCCGGCGACATGCCGACCGCGAATCGAGGCTTGAAGGTAGATGCCGAGCGACGGCACTTCGAAACCCTCGTCCCATCCCCGCAACATGCCGTAGCCGACGATCTCGTCGCCGGCGAACCGGCCGAGATAGACATCGCGTCCCTGGTAGCCGGCGATTCGCGCCGCGTGCTCGAGGGTGAACGGATGGGGATGGAACTGCCGGGCGGCCGGATCGGCGGCGATCCGCTCGAACAGCGCGGCCAGCGCCTTCAGGTCGGCTGCTGCGAGCCTGCGGATGTCGCTGCTCGTCGGCGTGGGCGGTTCGGTCTGCGCCTGCATGTCTGGCCCGTCAGTTGCCTGTGCGCTCGTAGTGCGCGAGCACGGTCTCGATGTCGCCGGCAACTTCGATTCGACCCCTTGCCAGCAGGATGCCCTTGTTGCAGAACTGCCGCAGGATCGCGTTGTTGTGCGAGGCAAGCACCATGATATGGGCATCCGCCACGTATTCGCCAATCCGGGCCTGCGCCTTCTCGGCGAAAGCCATGTCGCCGGCGCCGATCATCTCGTCCATGATCAGGATCTGCGGGCGGCTGGCGGTGGACGCGGCGAAACCCAGGCGTACCAGCATGCCGGTGGAATATGTCCGGATCGGCAGCGACAGGTAGGGACCGAGCTCCGTGAATTCCTCGATGTCCGGAATGATGGCTTTGGCCTGGGCATAGGTCATGCCGAGGAACACGCAGCGCATGAGTATGTTCTCGTAGCCGGTCGCGTCGATGTCCATTCCCATCGTCACATCGGTCAGCGACGAGACCGAGCCGGAGATCCGCACCCGCCCGATCGGTGGTTCGTAGACGCCGGCGAGAACCTTCAGCAGGGTGGTCTTGCCGGCCCCGTTGCGCCCGACCAGGGCCAGGCGATCGCCGTCTCGCAGTTTCAGCGAGATGTCGCTCAGGGCCTGCACGTCGACGCGGCCATCGGTCTCCGTCATCCTGCCGCCCACGGTTCGCAGCAGCGCGTTTTTCAGCGAGCGGCCGTTGGCGTCGTAGATGGGATAGGCCAGCGACACCGCCTCAAGATCGATCGAAGCCATGCTGCCTCACAGGTAATAAGCGATGCGCGAGCGGAACCGCGCAAAGAAGGCGAAGCCGACGACGTAGCCGACGACGGTGATCGCGCCCGCCAGCAGCCACCAGTGCGCCTGCGGCACCTTGCCCAGCAGCGGCTCGCGCATCAGTTCCAGGAAGACCGCGAAGGGATTCCACATGACCCAGACCTCATTGCCGGTGCCCAACTGGCTGCGGCCCCACATGACCGGGGAGGCGAAGAAGGCGATCTGCACGATGCTGGCGATGATCGGGGGCATATCCCGGAATCGGGTGCACAGCGGACCGAGCACCATGCCGATCCACAGGCCGTTGATCATGGTCAGCAGGAAAGCGGGGATGAACAGCAGGGTTGCCCACGTCGGGTAGATGCCGAAGAACAGCGTCACGATCGGCACCAGGATCAGGTTGTGCGCGAAGATGATGGTGTTGCGGGCCAGCATGCGATAAAGGAACATCGACTTGGGCAGCGGCGCGCTCTTCAGGTACCCCTCGGATTCGATGAAGACCGTTGCGCCGTCGTTCAGCAGTGAAGCGATCAGCCCCCAGGCGATGAAGCTGATCGCGACCAGCGGCAGATACACTGCCAGTTCGATCTTGAAGATGGCTGAATACACCAGCGCCAGCGCGGCGATCGTCACGGCCATGGAGAGGGTTATCCAGAACTGGCCCAGCCTGGATCGGCGATAGCGGGCCCGGATGTCGAACATCGCCAGGACCATCCAGATGCGCCAGCGTCGGGCGCCGTCCACCAAGTCGGTGATCGCGGCCGTGATCCGCCCCGGAGGCGGGTCGATCGTGTCGGCCTCCTCGGCGTGGGTCGGTGCGGCCAGGGAGTTGCTCGGGTTCTTCAAGGCGTCAGGTTCCGGTTCATATCGATAGGGCTAACTGTCGGCGCTACGAAGCAGCAGTCGGGCATCACGGCAGCAGTCGGTCGCGGATGTCCCGGGCCCGGGAGAGCGCACCGTGCCAGCGCGACTTGCGCAGGCGGATCTTCGCGCGGGTCCGCCAGTCGGGACGGAAATGCAGGTACTCGTGCTCGCCGGCAATCGGGATGTCCGCGCCGTCGGGGAAGTACAGGCCGCGCAGGATTTCGCGCGCCTGCTCGAAGCGCCGCCATTCGGCGGTGAAGTCCGCGGTGCTGGTTCCACCGAGCGCGAAGCGGCAGATCGGCCGCGGCAGGTGTTTCACCGTCAGGCCACGGCCGACGAAGGCGCACATGTTCAGGTGATACTCCCCGTTGGCGCGCGGATCGGCGCAGATGAAACCGCAGGCGTTGAAGATCGCGCGGCGATAGAAGATTGTCTGGTGATGGATCGACTCGTCGTAGAAGAGTCGCCGGTTGTTGAAATAGGACAGGTCGAGCAGCTTGCCCGCCTTGAAGGCGCGGTGGTCGTGCGAATCGCCGGCGCTGCGATAGCAGGGCAGCAGGTTGCCGAATACGGCATCGCAGCCGGTCCGGTTGAAGAATGCCACCACGTCGGCCACTACCCGGTCGTCGTGGAAGGTGTCGCCGCTGTTCAGGAAGAAAACCACGTCGCCGGTCGCCGCGAGCGCGCCTTTCTGCATCGCCGGGTAGATTCCGCCGTCGGGTTCGCTGACAAAGTAGTCGGGCTTGCGGGCGGCAACCAGTTGCGCCGTGCCGTCATCGGAGCCGCCGTCGATCACCAGGTGCTCCATATGGCACCCCTCCTGGGCTGCC